>MNXO01000065.1 GCA_001872995.1 Bacteroidetes bacterium CG2_30_32_10
TTCAAAATTATTTTAATATTTATTTTGATAAAAAATTTGGAGAATTGTTTTTTTTTGATATAGTTGAAATGCCATAGGCAATATTTACTAATTCAATTTACTACTATAAATTCATAGAGAAATACTAATTAGGATTCAGTATGAATATGGTAATAAAACCTTTTTGAGTAAATGGGTGTAATAATGAGGCAAAAGCTTGAGCATCGCCTTATACATTAATTGGTTTTACCGGGATATACTTTAATCGCTTCTTCTAAACACTTCATTGCTTTAATCAAAGAGGGGATATTTAGTACGTAGCTAATTCTAATCTCATTAATACCGGCTCCTTTTGTTGAGTAAAATCCGGTTGCAGGAGCGAGCATCACTGTTTCTTTTTGAAAATTAAAATCTTCGAGAAGCCACTGGCAGAATTTGTCCGCATTATCAATTGGTAATCGGGCAACACAATAAAAAGCGCCTTTGGGATTGGGACAAAAAGCTCCTGGCATTTTATTAATAGCTTTAACCACAACATCACGACGTTCAACATACTCAGCAATTACCTTTTTGAAATATTCATCAGGAGTATCAATAGCTGCTTCAGCAGCAATTTGACCAAAAGTAGGAGGGCTCAAGCGTGCTTGTGCAAATTTCATAGCTGCTTTCATTACCTCTTTATTTTTAGATATAAAAGCACCAATTCTAACACCGCATGCACTATAGCGTTTAGACACGGAATCAAGTAAAATTACGTTTTCTTCTAATCCTTCAAGGTTCATCACAGAGAAATGTTCTGAACCATCATAGCAAAATTCACGATATACTTCATCTGCCAATAAAAACAAATCATGTTTCTTTGCAATATCTCTCAGAGATTCAAGTTCGGATTTGGTATATAAGTAACCTGTAGGATTGTTGGGATTACAAACCATAATCGCCTTTGTTTTTGGGGTTATTGCTTTTTCAAATTCGCTAATAGGTGGTAAGGCGAAACCTGTTTCGATTTTAGAAATAATTGGTTTAACTACTATTCCTGTATTTGTAGAAAATCCATTGTAATTTGCATAGAAAGGTTCGGGAATAATTATTTCTTCACCTGGATTTAAGCATACAGACATTGCTATAAGGATAGCTTCGGAGCCTCCTGTAGTAATAATAATATCGTTGGGAGTAAGGTTGATATTTTTCTTTTTATAATATTCTACTAGCTTTTGTCGATAGGTTAAAATACCAGCAGAATGACTATATTCGATTACTTTTAAGTTTGAATTGCGAATACTATTAAGCATTCCTTCGGGGGCTTCAATATCGGGTTGCCCAATATTGAGATGATATACTTTTATCCCTCTTTTTTTTGCTTCATCGGAATAAGGAACGAGTTTTCTGATGGGTGATTCTGGCATTTGCTTGCCTTTTAATGAAATTTGTGGCATAATTATTTATTTTAAATAAAAAAATCCCGATAATCAATTATCGGGATACAAAGTTTTAATTTTTTTTTGTTCTAACCTAATAGAATTTAATATTTTTCTATTTATTAGGAACTACAGGGGTTGTACCATTTGGATTTGTTGGGTTTTCAGGTACATTGTTTATTGGTTTTGCAAGTACATTTCCTTTAATACTTAAAACTACTGGAGAATTTTTTGCATTTGAAATTACTGTAACTTGTTTGCTAATAACACCAACGCGATTGGTAGCATAATGCACTTTAATAATTTCGGTTTTATTAGGTAAAATGGGTTCTTTTGACCAGTAAGGAGTAGTGCAACCACAAGAAGATGTAATACTAGTAAGAATTAATGGTTCTTTTCCAACATTGGTGAACTTAAATTCGCAATCACCATTTGCATCTTGAACAATAGTACCATAATCGTGAACCAAACTTTCAAATTTAATCTCTGGAGCATTAGGATTAACTGGTGGTGTGGTAGGATTTTGAGCTTTAACTGCAAAAATAACGAGCATCATCAAACCCACTGATAAAATAATTTTTTTCATTGTTAGATTATTTAGATTATTTAATTTGTTGATTTTGTTTTTAGGATACAAAGTTATTAATATTTTAAGAAATTTGTATTCAAAACATTTTAAAATTTAACTTTAACCTATTTTAACAATATTTATGCCAAAACGATGCAACTAAAAATCATTACGACTATAGATGGTTCTCATACGCTCTTAGTTGAAGAAATGGGAGAACACTATCATTCAACTTATGGAGCCATTAGCGAATCAATGCACGTATATATTAATAATGCTTTAAAACCTGTAATGGGAAGACAAAATGTTATTCATGTTCTTGAAATTGGTTTTGGTACAGGGCTCAATGCGTTTCTTTCATTTATTGAAAGCGATAATCAAAAAGTAGAAGTTAATTATACTACTATTGAACCTTTTCCTATTGATGAAAGTATTATTAAACAATTGAATTATGCCAAATTAATTGACAATTCTTCTTATTTAAAATTATTTAATCAAATACATCAAGTGGAATGGAATAAAAGGGTTGAATTATCGCCTTATTTCTCTATACAAAAAATAGATAAAAAGTTGCAAGATGTTAATTTGCCACCAAATTATTATAATGTTGTTTATTTTGATGCATTTGCACCAGATTTTCAGCCAGAACTGTGGACAGTTGATGTTTTTGGCAAACTATATCAATCAATGCAAGACCATTCTATCCTGATGACCTATTCTGCAAAAGGAAGCGTTAAAAGGGCTTTAAAATCTGCAGGATTTACAGTGCAAAACATTGCAGGACCAATTGGTAAAAGAGAAATAACAAAAGCATTAAAAATATTGTTGAAAAGTAATATTGCTACCTTATTATAAATCAATTGTCAAAGATATAACCACCATTTAACTATTTTATATTTCAAATACTTTACTATCTTTGTGTAGATAGTTGTTTTAGTCTTTTATAATGAAGAACATATTTAGTAACAAACAAATTAACAATAAAATCAAAACGTTAGAAGAACAAGTTTCGCGATTGACTAAAAAAATCGTTGGATTAAAAAGAACGACAAATTCAAAAAACAACAAAAACGAAACTGAAAGATACCGATTGGCTTTGCTTGCAACAAGCGAAGGCGTTATAGAAATCGATATGATTACCAACGAATATTATGCCAATCCTCGTTTTTATCAGCTTTTAGGTTTTAAAAAGACTGAGTTTGAAATAGAATCTCATTTTGAAAATATATTAATTCACCCTGATGATGTTAAAATACTTAAAAAAATAAAAGAAGATATTGAAATTAAAAAGAAAAAGCATTACGTAGCAGAATTTAGAATTAAGAACAAAAATGACCAATATATTTGGATGTCTTGCAATGGAATAGTTGTAAGAAATATTGAAAATAAAGCGATTAAAGTTATTGAAACCTTTAGAGATATAACTAAACAGAAGGAACTTGAGTTGTCGCTTGTAAAAAGTGAGGAGAAATATCGTTCTTTGATTGATAGTCAAAGTGAAGGTATCGGATTTATTGATGAATCAGAAACTATTACTTTTGCTAATCCTGAAACTGAAAGAATTTTCGGGTTGCCAAGCAATAAATTGATTGGTAAAAACATGAAAGAATTTTTATCTGAAGAAAATTACAAATATATTGTAAGTCAAACCAACCTCAGGAAGAATGGGATAAAAGAGATATACGAAATTGAAATAATTCAACCAAGTGGAAAATCCAAGAATATTTTTATTACTTCTACCCCAAAATTTGACAAACAAAAACATTTTATTGGTTCATTATGTATTTTTAGGGATATTACAGAAAACAAACTTTTACAAAACACCCTTCGCGAAAGCGAACAACGGTTTAAAGAATTAGCAGATCTTTTACCCGGTATTGTTTTTGAAACAGATATTCAAGGAAATTTCACCTTTTTAAATCAAAAGGCTTTAGAATTATTTGGCTATTCGGAAGATGACTTATATAAGGGCATCAGCGTTTTTCAATTATTCACTAAAAAGGATAATCCCAAAATGCAAACAAACTTTATGAAGCTGCTAGAAAGAGGAAAAATAATTTATCGAGAATTTGTAGCCCAGAAAAAGGACAATACCTTAATGCCTGTATTGGTTCATGCCAATGTTATCAAGATTAAAAATAAAAAAATAGGAATCAGAGGTATCGCAATTGACATAAGCGACAGAAACAAATGGGAGCATGAATTAATACAAAGCAAATCGCTTCTTTCTGAAACCCAGAAAATGGCAAAAATAGGCAGCTTTGAATATGATGCACTTTCACATCAATTGATATTCTCTGATAGTTTTTTTAATATTCTTGAAATTAATGATGAAGCCCTGAAAAATAATTTTACTCTTTTCAATTATCTTATTTATGTTCATGTGGACGATAGAAAAATATTTGAAAAGATTTATATGTCTGAATTTGACGATACAGAAGATTCGGAATATATATATAGAATTTTAGATTCAAAAGGAAAAATTAAATATATTCTTTCCTACACCACTATTTTAAAGGATATTAATAACGACCCCATCAAATTAATTTTTACCATTCAGGATGTTACTCAACAGAAAATTAATGATGAGTTAGTTAAAAATGCAGAATTAGCAAAACAAACAGCTCAAATTAAACAACAACTTTTAGCTAATCTTAGTCATGAAATTCGCACTCCTATGAATGGAATCATGGGTATGAGTGAGTTTCTTCTCAACACAAAACTCAATACCAATCAATTAGACTACGTTTCAACAATTAAAAAATCTACCGAAAGCTTGCTTAACGTTATTAATGAAATTCTTACGCTTACGCGACTTGAAAAAGGCAAAATGAAGCTTATTTTAAACGAATTTAGTCTCGAAAGCATTATTAATGAAGTAAAGTCTTTGTTTGATTCTAATTTTATTGAAAAAAACATAAAATTTATTATCGAAACTTCTAATAAAATACCTGAAATTATTATTGCAGATGAAACTCATATTAAAGAAATAATCATTAACCTTATTTCTAACGCAGTTAAATTTACTAAAAATGGTTCTATCACTATAAAATCATCTCTTATTGCCGAAGAAAATAGCAATATTGTTGTAAAAATTGAAATTATTGACACGGGTATTGGCATTAGTAAAGAAAATATTGACAATGTATTTGTTAAATTTATGCAAGTGGACTCTTCTTTAACCAAAACAAATCAAGGAATTGGTTTGGGATTGGCAATTACAAAAGAATTGGTTGAGTTGATGGAAGGTGAAATTGGTATAGAAAGCGAAATTAATAAGGGTAGCAACTTTTGGTTTACTTTTAATGCTCAAGCTACTGATAAAAAGAAAGAATTAAATATAAGTGTAGCAGCAGGCACTATAGATAGACCTAATCTGAATTTGAATGTTTTATACGCTGAAGATATATTCATAAACCAAAAAATTGTTTCAATGATGCTCAACAATATCGGCTGTAATGTTGATATTGCTTATAATGGAGTTGAAGCCCTTGAATTGTTTGAACGAAGTAAGTATGATATAATTATTATGGATATTCAAATGCCTGTAATGGATGGCATTACTGCTGTTAAAGAGCTTAGAAAAAATCATTCTTCACTTCCTCCAATTATAGGTTTAAGTGCAAATGCGATGGAAGGTGATGCCGAACATTATATGTCTGAAGGCTTAGATGATTATATTTCTAAACCAGTAACAAGTCAAATGCTGTATTCTAAATTAATTAAGTGGACTACTCCTCTTAAATCGTAAAAATATGCCAAGTGGTAATTTATTCCCTTGTTTATCGGGGAAATATAATTCGCCAAATTCTTTTTCGTCTAATTTACCAAATATTGTAGTAATAAGATTATCGGGAATCATTGCCGAAAAGCCCATAGAATATAAATTAAGAATAAAAAAACTATGATTATCCATTAAAAGTTGATTACATAATTTTATCATTTCATTGAGCTGCTCTTCGAGCAACCATTTTTCGCCATTTGGACCTCTGCCATAAGCTGGTGGGTCTAGTATGATGGCATGGTATTTGTTTCCTCTATTAACTTCACGCCTCACAAACTTCATAGCATCTTCGGTAACCCATCGAATATTAGATAAACCGGAAGCCACCATATTTTCTTTTGCCCAGTAAATAACTTGTTTCACAGAATCTACATGAACTACATCGGCACCAGCAGCTTTAGCGGCTAATGAAGCTCCTCCAGTGTAGGCAAAAAGATTTAACACTTTGGGCTCTTTTATTTTCATTTCGATAATGGAATCGTAAATATAATTCCAATTGTCTGCTTGTTCAGGGAATATTCCTATGTGTCTAAAAGCGGTTAGACCAAGTCGAAATTTTATGTGCATCGATTGATAATCATAATCTATGGTCCACTGCTCTGGAGTATTTGTTTTTAGAACCCATTTGCCTTTCTCAATATTACCTGATTGTTGATTAACAGATGTTTTGTCTGTTACAAATTTGGCATGATGCAGTTTTTCCCATTCCGATTCGGTTAATGATTTGTCCCAAATGGCTTGAGGCTCGGGTCGTATCAAAATATTTTTACCAAAACGTTCTAATTTCTGAAAACCACCTGAATCAATAAGCTCGTATTCTTTCCAGTGAAGGGGTGTTATTAATTTCATTGTTTACAATTCGTTATCTTTACAAAAGTATTGGTTTTTTATTTGATAATGCAAACAAAAAACACCTTAAATTTACAGACCAAAATCAGCACTTATGCAAGAATTGATTAGTAGTTCCCAAAATTCTAAAATAAAGAATATACTTAGTCTTCAGAAATCATCGGAACGGAGAAGCCAGAATTTATTTGTTGTGGAAGGATTAAGAGAAATAAAACTTGCTTTAGAAGCAAGCCATCTATTGCATTCAATTTTTATTTGCAAAGAAATTATTGGTGTTGCAAAATATAGCGAGCTAAAACAATTAATAAAAAGCCCCATTGTTGAATATGAAATAAGTAAACCTATATTTGAAAAGATTGCCTATCGCGAAAATTCTGATGGCATCATTGCATTGGCAGTTTCAAAAGTAATAACCCTTGAAAATATTAAATTAAGAGTAAATCCTTTAATTATTGTTTTAGAAGCTATAGAAAAACCAGGTAATATTGGAGCAATACTTCGCACCGCCGATGCTGCAAATGTAGATGCCGTAATTATTTGTAATCCTAAAACGGATATTTACAATCCCAATGTAATTCGTTCGAGTGTGGGTTGTTTGTTTACCAATCAAGTTGTTGCTTGTACCACTGAGGAGGCAATTGACTGGCTTAGAAAACAAAACATATCAATATTTCCAACGCATTTGAATGCAAAAGAATTTTATCACCAAGTTGATTTTAAACAGCCATCGGCAATTATTATGGGTACTGAAGACAGGGGGTTATCTAATAAATGGTTGGCTTCAGATTTTAAACAAATTAAAATTCCTATGAATGGTAAAATAGATTCAATGAATGTTTCTAATGCTACTGCAATTGTCATATTTGAAGCAATGAGACAAAGGGAATTCAAATTTTATTAATTGGCATAGACGTTTAGGTCGCAGTAAATTTTAAATTTTTGTGTCATCTATTTCTTGAGTCATTGTTTGGCTCACAAAGAAACCTTTGTGATATATTCTTTTGCAAAAAAATAGGATAACAATCTTCAATGAGTGTTTAATAATTTGAGAATGCATTGTGGTAAGCATTTTCTTACTTTATTGTCCACGCTTTTATATTTATTCAGCAAAAACTAAAGGCTCCGTATTAAACTTTTCTCCTTATTTTATGCCCTTTAATGGCGTAATAGAATATAAATATATAACAAGGCACCATAATCCAATAGGCTTGGTGGGCATTAAAAACATCCACCAGTTTTCCGTACAATAAAGGCAATGTTGCCCCGCCAGCGATACCCATAATTAATATGGCAGAACCGGTTTTGGTAAACTTTCCTAATCCTTCTATGGCGAGGGGCCAAATGGCGGGCCACATAATTGCATTGGCAATACCCAGTAATGCGATAAAGAATACCGATAATTCGAGAGGTAATATTTGATGAATTCCGGCAAAATCAATTGTTAAATCGAATCGTATGCCCATTTTTGCAGTTAGTATTGCTGTTACCGAAAATAAAATACCTGCTATGGCAGAAATAGATAAAAATCTACTTTGGTTCACAATTTTAGGAATTAATATGATACCTAATATATAGCCAATAAGCATTCCTATCAATGTGTAAGAAGTAAATAATCTGGCTCCAGATAATGGGATTCCTTGCGATTGACCATAAAGAATAATGGTATCGCCAGCTATAACTTCTACTCCAACGTAAACAAAAATTGCTATAAACCCAAGTATCAAGTGGGGGAATTGAAATATATTTGTTTTATTGCCATTTGCTTCGTTCACATGATTTGCTTCTTTGTCTGTATCAATATCGGGAAGTGGCGCATAACGAATCATTGCTGCCAATATTATTAGTACAATTGCCATCACAACATAAGGTATCATCACCCTTGCAGCCATTTCGTCTAATAATAAAGATTTCTGAACAATGTCTGTGGTGGTTAGGAGTTGTTCTTTGATGACATCTGCGTTCTTCAGCAATATTACACCTAAAATTAATGGACTAATTACTCCAGCCACTTTATTGCAAATGCCCATCATACTTATTCTTTTGGCTGCACTTTCGATGGGTCCAATAATAGTAATGTAAGGGTTTGAAGCTGTTTGAAGAATAGCTAAACCGGTTCCCTGAATGAATAATCCCGTTAAAAAAAGACTATATGTTCTTGTATATGCGGCTGGTATAAATACCAATGTTCCCAAAGCCATTACCACTAAACCCAGTGCCATTCCGTTTTTAAATCCTGTCTTTTTCAATACCCAAGAAGAAGGCAATGCCATCACAAAATAGGAGATATAAAAAGCAAAGGCTACAAAGTATGCCTCAAAGTTGTTTAATTCGCAAGCTATTTTTAAATAAGGAATTAAGGTACCATTGAGCCAAGTTACGAATCCGAATATAAAAAACAATATTCCTATGATGGATATAGATAAGATATAGTCTTTACTTTTATAAACTGATTTTGGTTGTTTTAGGGTAGTTTCCATGTTTTATGTTGTTATAATTATTTTATTGAGTATTAAGATATTACTACCGAAATATTTTATTCTAATGGAAATAAATTGCTAAAGTAAGACCAAAAGCTTTTATAGAATTGTTGGCTATTTCCATCCAAAATGTCTTTTGAAGTTTTTGGTTTGTCTGTTGGGCTTAATTTTACGGTTTCGGTATTGCTATATAAAACATTATATTCGGGATGAAATTGAACGCCATACACATTTTTATATTTTTTATGTTCAATACCTTCAATTACTTTGCCATCCAAAGAAGTTGCTGTTAATCTAATGTTCATACCTAATTCGTTAACGCTTTGGTGATGGTAGCTCAATACCGTTGGTTGTATATTGCTTGCCATCATGGTGCTTAAAATTGTTTTTGGTAAAATCTTTATCTTATGAAAACAATAGCTAGGAAGAGTATCATCATTTGTAAAACCCTTCCAATAGCTACGGTGAATATTATCGCTGGGTTGTTTCACAATATCTTCGTTGTACTCCAAATTATATATTTCGGTAGGAATATCTTGATAGAGGGTTCCGCCAGTGGCAACATTGATAGATTGCATCCCAAGACACATCCCAAAAACGGTATAGTTGGGTTTCTCTTCTAAAAAAGGTTTAAAATCAACATTTTGTTTTCCACCTAACAAATGAAACAGAAACGAGATTTCATATAAGCGATCTCCAGTATATTTGTCGGTTAGTGTTTTGGTTTTGCTTTTATATGCTGGTGGGGGAATATCATCGCCTCCCCAAAACATAATACCATCAGACTTTTTAAATAATTCATAGAATATTTTTGAACACGAATTGGTGGTATATAAACTATCCATACTCACATTCAAATTATATCCTTCGAGCTTGATATAAGGGTGTTTTTTAGTAAAATAGGTATATTTTTTAAAATCATAGGTGGAATTTGTATTGTAAACGCCTATTACTTTAAGATTGGGAATAGATATATAATTGTTGTTCACCAGTGAGGTTATTTTTTCGAGATTGCCATAAGTAGGATTTACTAATATAATTGTTGTTTCTTTGGTTTCGCTTGCATACAGTTTGCTATTTAATGAAGCCAAATGAATGCCAATGATTAAGCCTAAAATAATTAATGTTTTCTTCATATTATCTAATAATAAGTATTAATTTTTCTTGTTTTTTCAATTGATTTGAAATAGTAAATTTTAAATGCCCTGATAGTTAAAAGCAAAACAAAAGGGAAAGTCGCCATATTTAATTCTTGTGGTATAAAATACCAACAAATAAGTAGTATTATATTCCATAGTGTAGTAAATAGAAAATAGTATTTAATAACTTTCGAGTTTTTACGGGCAACAAATAATGCCATAATTACATGAAGCGGAATTGCCCAGAGCACTACCAAATTATTATGCAGTGCAATATAAGTGGAGCCAACAGAAAGGGTGATAACAAGCAACCCCAGCAGCCCTGTTATAAAAAACAAAAGGAAATCTAATATCCATAGATTGATGTTTTTCCATATTTCAAAGAGCGTAATCAAGACAAACAAGGCAAACAACAACCAGAAAAATAAAATGGGCGAAAAAGGGCTGGGAGCCTCTTCTTTTGTATTAGAAGCGAGGTAGAGTGTTTTGGTTTCTTTTACAAGTTTAGCGTTATCAACACTATTATGAGCACTATCTAAAGCATGCATAAGCTCTATTGGCAAAAACATATATTCCGATTGTTTCATTTTATGGTCGGCAGGTAAACCAAAAATTAAATCTATTCCTAAATCAGTCCATTTAAGATGTTCAATATAATGCGAAATCATTTTTCGATAAGTGGCAATAGGAGGCGGAACATAAGCAGTAAAATCAATTTTATTGTCAAGTGCTTTTATAAGAATATCTCTGATACGGGTAGTGCAATTGTCATAAAAAAAGTCGTAACGATAGAATTTGTTTGCAGGCAGGTTGTTTTTTTCAAGTAAGTTATAAAGTGTTTGCTTCTTGATGGAGTCAAGGTTAAGTATCTGTTCATAAACAGTTCTATTTTCTCGGGTATAGGTTTTGATGAATCCCCAAAATTCTTCAGTATTGAGATAATAGAATAATCGACCTCCTGCAAATTTCAAATAAAAATGCTCTGTTTCAAAGTCGAAAGTGCCGTAGTTATAAACTCTATCTATATTATTAACCGAATCGCAAACTCTAATGGCACTATGTCCGAAGATAGAATAAAGTTCTTCGCCTGGTCCGCAAGTTAGCAAACTAATCTCTGTTTTGTTTGATAGGGTTATCGCATGGCAATTACTAAATGGCAGTATAAAAAACAATAAAAGTAATAAAACATAAAATGTAAAATGCTTCATTTGATTATCTTTATTTGTGTTGGTACAAACCTACATATTTTTTTCGAAATGGGCGTTGATGTTTTAAAATAATAGGTAAAATTTCCTGATTATTTAATTCTTTCCTTAAAACAACAAGAAATATTTTCAATTGTAAAAAGAAAAATTCAATAAACATTAAAATAAATTCTAATTTTGGCAACTTAAAATTAAATAGTTAAAACTAAATAAATAAAAAATGACTGAAAAAATTCAAGCTGTACTCAGAGATTCTAAAGCTGCCCGTTGGACAGCATTGCTGATAGTTGCATTTACTATGTTTGCCGGCTATTATTTGGCTGATGTATTGGCTCCCCTTCAAGGTTTGCTAGAAAACAAACTTGGTTGGAGTGGATCTGAATATGGTTTTGTTACCAGTGCCTATGGTTGGTTTAATGTTTTCTTGTTCTTCTTGATAATTGGTGGTATTATTCTTGATAAAATGGGCGTGCGTTTCACCGGTATGGGTGCAGCTATTGTTATGGTTGCTGGTACAGCAATAAAGTATTGGGCTATTTCTACTCATTCTTTAGATGGAATTAATTGGTATATTCCTATACTTGGTACTTGGAAAGCACAAATTATGGTTGCTGCTTTGGGCTATGCAATATTTGGCGTTGGTGTAGAAGTTGCTGGAATAACAGTTTCTAAAATAATTGTAAAATGGTTTAAAGGGCACGAAATGGCATTGGCAATGGGACTTCAATTGTCTATTGCCCGACTTGGTACCGCATTGGCTATTTCTACTTCATTGCCGGTTGCTTTACATTTTAATAATGTGTCCACTCCAATTCTGTTTTGTTTGATTATGCTTTGCATTGGCTTAGTGGCTTTTTTCATTTATACATTTAATGATAAAAGATTAGATGCCAGCGTAGCTAAAGACAATGAAATTAATCAAGTTGCTGCCGAAGAAGAGTTTCGTATAAAAGATATTTTAAGTATTATTACAAATAAAGCTTGGTGGTATATTGCTATTTTGTGTGTACTTTTTTATTCTGCCGTTTTCCCATTTCTAAAATATGCAACCAGTTTAATGATTAATAAATTTGGTGTTGATGAATACTGGGCTGGTCTCATTCCTAGTTTATTGCCTTTTGGAACAATTCTACTTACTCCATTGTTTGGAGGAATCTATGATAAAAAAGGAAAAGGTGCTACTATTATGATTATTGGTGCATTGCTTATTATTTTTGTTCATTCTATGTTCTCCATTCCATTTTTAAATAATTATTTAATAGCCATTGTATTGGTATTAATATTGGGTATAGGATTTTCATTAGTTCCTTCAGCTATGTGGCCCTCAGTTCCAAAAATTATCCCCGATAGACAATTAGGAACAGCTTATTCTTTAATTTTCTGGGTTCAAAACTGGGGTTTAATGGGCGTTCCCTTATTAATTGGATGGGTGCTCGAAAAATATTGCATCATCGGCAAAGTTGTTGTAGATGGCGTTACTACTACCACCTACAATTATACAATTCCAATGTTAATATTTACAGGTTTTGGCGTTATCGCTTTGCTATTTGCATTCCTGCTTAAAATAGAAGACAAGAAAAAAGGCTATGGATTAGAATTGCCTAATATAAAGAAATAATACCGATACGGTATCTGTAATAGTCTCCCGCCTATGCGGGATATTATAACAGCTACTCTTTCGGCATTATACCCAATATTAATAACAAGTGATGGTATAGCAAGCATTTCGTGGAATTAAAAATATGGATTGACAGATGTTAAACTATTTGTCAATCCATTTTTTTAATTATTAATTTTTGCTTTATGGATATATGTAATGTCCGATAAATATTCATCTCGCTTTGTATGCTATTGTTTATTGGCAGTTCATTTTAATAGCCAACCGATTTTTAATCGATAGGTTATACTTGGTAATAGTTTATATCCACTATCATATTCTTTAAATCCAAAGATTTCATAGTCT
>MNXO01000045.1 GCA_001872995.1 Bacteroidetes bacterium CG2_30_32_10
TTATTCAAAATACTCAAATTTATTTTGGTATTCTGATTTTGTTTATTAAATTTGTCGATTAAAATTTATATTTGTAAACCAATTAAATGAATGATATGAAAAAATTTAACTTTAAAATTTTGGGCTTAGTTGCTTTAATAGCAATAGTAGCAACCAGTTGCGGACTTAAGAAAATGGTAAAAAAATACCCTAATGTTAAGTACGAAATTCTTCCGAACCAACCTCTCGAAACTAATGGAACTTCTGATTATACTCAGAAAATTAATGTGAAAGTTAAAGGAACAATTCCTCCTAAATACTTCCATCCTAAAGTTACTGTTGAGTTTGTTCCTGTTTTAAAATATGATGGGGGCACTACTACATTAAAAACTTTAACCATCGTTGGTCAAAAAGTTAAAACCGATGTTACTCCTGTTACTGTTATTAGTAAAAAAACTGGTGGCACATTTGAATATAACGATGTTATTGTTTATAAACCAGAAATGAACAAATCTGAATTAGTAGTTAACCCAACTGCTAAATTGAAAAAGAAAAGCCTTGGTTTAGGTGAAAGAAAATTGAATGATGGAGTTATTTATACTTCTACCAGAGTAGGACAAGATGAAGACCCTTCTTTAGCTGAACATGGTTACGAAAAAGAAACTTTTGTTACTAAAAATGGTAATATTTATTTTGCATACAATGATGCTAAATTAAATATGAAATTAGCTCAAAACCAAAAACCAGAAAATGTTACTAAATTAAAAGAATTAACTGATTTTATCAGCTTAGGTTTGAAGGTTAAAACTATTAACATTAATGCTTGGGCTTCACCAGAAGGAGAAGAAACTATTAACCAAAAACTTACTGATCTTCGCTCTAAAACTGGCGAAAAATGGTTAAAAGACCTTTATGATGCTGCTGCTAAAGAATATGCTAAAATTAATAAATTAAAGAATTATAAAGCTACTTATCCTGTGGTTAATCTTTTATCAAAAGGTGAAGATTGGGACGGTTTCCAAAAAGAATTAGCTGCTTCTAACATTAAAGACAAAAACACTATTTTAAACGTTATCAAAAGTCAAAACGATAAATTTAAAAGAGAAAAAACAATTAGAGATATGTCAGTTATTTACAAAGAAATTGAAGACAATATTTTATCATTGTTGAGAAGGTCTGAAATATCATACAACTGTTATGAAAAGAAAAAAACAGACGAAAAAATTGCTGCCTTATCAACTACTTATCCTGATTCATTAGATGTTAAAGAATTATTATATTCTGCTACATTAACCAATGATATGGATACCAAAGTAAAAATCTATAAATCAGCTACTACTAAATTTGCTAACGATTGGAAAGGTTACAATAACTTAGGTTGGGCTTATTTAATGAAAAAAGATTATACCAATGCGCTTGTTAGTTTAGAAAAAGCTAATACTTTAAATCCTAATAATGGTATGATTCTTAACAACCTTGGAGTTGCTAATTCTTGGAAAGGTAATTTTGTTGATGCAATGAATTTCTACAAACAAGCAGAATCTAAAGGTGTTAACACTACTTACAACCAAGGTGTATTATTAATTAGACAAGGCGATTATAGTGGTGCAATTACTAATTTTACTGGTAAATCTTGCCGTTATAATATTGGTTTAGCTCAATTATTAGCGCTTAAATATACAGAAGCTTCTTCTACATTAGAATGTGGTCCTAAAACTGCAGATGCTTATTATCTATTAGCTGTTATTGGTGCACGCACAAACAACACCTCAATGATGTATGATTATTTAAAGAAAGCTTGTCAAGCTGATGCAAAATTTAAAGTACAAGCTAAAGATGATAGAGAATTTTTGAAATATGCAACAAGTGGCGATTTCACTAATGCAATTCAATAATACTTTAAACTATTAAGTTTATTAAAAGAGGCTTCCATCAGGAAGCCTCTTTTTTTGTACTAAACAATTGTCTTTTTATTGGGTTGTTTACAAAATACAATATCAACGCAGATGGTTGTTGAAATTGTTTTTGACGAGCTTAAATCCGAACGATTATCGAGCTTTCTTAGCTTAAACCTAAATTAATCAATAGGAAATTTTTTAAATGAACTATTTGTTTTAGTTGGGTATAATCGTTTGCTCATTTTCTAATGAGCAATCTGGGTTAATCTCAGCATACACTTGTATACTGCCACGATAATTGCGTATTGTTAATTGCGAATACCTGTTCGCTAACAAGTAAGAGATTTGTTTCACTTCGTTTATAAATCTCTTACTAATAGTATTTGTTTTTTGTCCTAACAAAAAATAAATTATCCTGACTTGTCGGGAGAATAATCTGAATACGCAATCGGTATTGCAATTTTAAATGCCGATGCTATATGAATTTAGTTCAATAAGAAGAAGTCGAAATTGAACTATTAAGAATGTGCAATCGGTAACAATTGTTATTCTGCTGGCATTCACAAAACCAGCCATAACATTGTATTTTGTATTTATTGTTGGCGGTTTAGTGAAAGATGCAAATGGAATGAAGAAGCTAAGAAGCATTGGATAATAATAAAGCGGGTGTATAAATTATACACCCGCTTTGTTTTAAGCAAATAAACTGTTCACAATACTATTTATTAGAGAAAGTTTTGATATTATTTTTTTGTTGTGATTTGAAGTTTAATACTTTCTTTTGCAAGCCACCTGTTTGCTTTTCGTGCATCAATAGCTTGGTGATTTCTTTTGTAGAATAAGTATTGGGATGAGATGTGTTTTTTACGGTGGACATATTCGTCATTAAAGACTTATATCCTCCTTGTATTATACCATTGTCTATATGTAAAGGGTCTCCATTGCTTTGGCAGTAATAAACGTAATTATTTGTTTCATCAGTTTCTGGAATTACATCAAACCCATCTGCGATTAAAACAAGGTAATAATCACCATTGACAGAAGAAGGCATGCTGTAACTATATTGAAATCTTGTACCAGTTGCGGGAGGGTTTTGATTTTGAGCCCATATTTCGAAAACGCTGGAACCACCAGGAATATTAAGATAATTATACCAATTGCCTGCTGAACCAAGAAATTTACTAGAATCTGTTTCAACAGTTGATAAATCTCCATCATCACCAAGAGAACCATATTCATTAGTATAATAATCATAAATTAAAATTCCATAATCGTTGGCATCATAAGCATTGTAATATAAATATAAAATGCTCCATTTTTTACTTGCAAGAATTTCGTCTGAACCTATATTGTTTACATTATACAGACACTGCCTATCTAATGGATCACCAGAGTTTGCATTATCTCTATCCACCATTTCCCAACCAACTAAATCATAACCAGTAACAGTAGTGTCTGGTAATATATTATTATTATCATCAGCCCCCACA
This sequence comes from Bacteroidetes bacterium CG2_30_32_10, assembly GCA_001872995.1. GTDB lineage: Bacteria > Bacteroidota > Bacteroidia > Bacteroidales > CG2-30-32-10 > CG2-30-32-10. The sequence continues at coordinate 3,368 of MNXO01000045.1, forward strand.
AAAGCGGCAAAACAGAAGGTGCTGCAAAAGAAATCACAGTCAACCCAAATGTAACCTTGGTCGCCCCAAGTAGTTCCCCAAGAGTTTACAACGCGAAAAGCACCATGAGGACCTTGGTTATTGTCGTAACCAGCAAGAATCATCGCATGATTGGCATGTTGACCATTATAAGTGGTACCATCAGTGGTTAAAACGGAACTGCTATTCCAGCCCATAAAGTTGTTTCCAAGTCTTGCACCAATAATTACAGGTCTATTATCAGCTAAATAGCCCTTTATAACATTTTTGTCAATATTAATATCACGGTAATTAGAGATTTTGTAATTTCCAGCATCTAAAGTCCAGCTAGAAGGAGGCTGAGAGGAGCAGTCACCTAATCCTGTATATGGAGCTGTAGCCAAAGTGGTAACACCACGCGAAACAAGAATGTCTAAAGCAGCTTCAAAAGAAGTTCCATTACAATCGGCACCTTTTAAACTACTTGGTACTGACCAGAATAAATCTATAGGACTAAATTGATTGGAAGTGCTGTTTAAAGCGGAAGTAGAAAGATTGTTTTTCATAGCATTCAAGTATGTTCTGAAATTATAGCCTGTTGACCAAGCTACACAAGTTCCGTATTGTCCTTGATTGCCAATTGGTGGAAATTTAGGAAGCAAATTAACTGAAGCAGGAACAGTACCGGTACCTAAGTTAATGTCATTAGGGATAGTAGCGTTGTTTTCATCGCCAAACCAGCCTAAATTCTTAAGAGTGTCATCAATTTTTTGCTGATCTTCTTCTTTACACGCTGTTAAAGTGATAAAAAAAGACAACAATAACAGTAAGAATAAATTTTTTAAATGTTTCATAATAATAACTCCTTTTTTTAATTATTTAAAATTTTCAAGTTTTTGGGATTCAATATAAATGGTGTTTTCTAATGTAAAATCAGTATCTTTTGTTGTAATTATATCTTCTGTATTTGGTTTACCATTATAAAAAACAGAATTATCGAAGAACGTTTTTCCTCCGAAATTTGCTTGCGTAAACTTCGTTTTTCCATAAAAAGTATTGTTTTTAAATTCGGCGATGTAATGAAAAATGCTTTGAATAAATTCGAATCTACCAAAGAATGTGCCATTATCAAAAATTGCTTGTTTAAAAAATTCGGCATAATTAAAATAAACGGCTCCATTCACTATTATATTAGTAAAATCTGCGTATTGCTCAAACTTTGTGGCTCCAAACTGAGCATTCCCTTTTAAAACGGCACTTTGAAAACTTGTAATGCCTTCAAAGGTGCATTTTAGAAATTCAGCATTTCCTTCAAATACGGTTCTTTGAAACTTAAGTTCTTTTTTAAAATTCGATTCTGAAAAGAATGTTGATTTACTAAAGAAAACAGCTCCTTCAAAACTGGTAATTTCATCAAAAGTGCTACCAGCAAAGTTGACAATACCTATTATGTTGCTTTCACTAAAGTTTACTTCTGCTTTGAATTCAGAATTAATAAAAGTAAGGTTTTTACTAAAAGTAACATAGTGATTTGCTTTGTTATCAGTGTCTTTGCGACTGGCAATCAATTTTCCCTCAAAGGAACAGTTGATAAAAGTAATGGAAGAGTTAATATAGGAGCGATATTCGCCAATTGATTCGTCATTTTCGGCTTTAATGGCAGTAAAATCTAAATCACCTGAAATAACAGCATCTTTGTAATAAACGGGCTCGTCTTTCTGGATTTGCTTGATGATTTTATCAGCGGTAATTTTGCTTTCTTTAGAATTGTTTTTTATATTGTCTTTTGTATTTGGCGTTTTATAAGTACAAGCTGTTGCAATTCCATTAATAATAAAGAGAAGTGATAGGATAAACAGAGTCTTTTTCATTTTTATATAATTTTGAGAGCAAATTTAAATATTTTTCACGAAAAAACAATCTACTTTCACAAATCAAGTAAAAACACCTATCAATTGATTAGAGGTTGATATTACTTTTTACTTTGTCAATTAAATTAAAGAAATGTCCAATTCCATTTTTGCTTACATTTTTTAGTTGTTTATAAACAACCTCAGAAACTACTTTGGGCCAAAATAAGGCTGAATCTACATTTCCTGTTGTTTTTTCTACTTCTGCAATGGTGGTTTTTAGGGTAGTTCTAATTTCTTGGGGAACAGAAGGGTCGTCGCTTAATCTTTTAATTTTTTGTAATCCTGTTTTAATGTTTCCTTGGTTTACATCACCCATCGCATCCACAAGCGTATATGTCCAATCAAAACCAGTAAGAGCGGCAAAACCGGCAAAATGGAATTTAGCTGCTTCATAATTTTTTTCATAAATACATAAAGAGCCTATAATAAAGTGAAAACCGGTAATTTCAATCTTTGTATATTCTCCGTTAGGCGTTTTATTGAGTATTGAAACACCTTTGTTAGATTCTTCTTTTGCAATGTTTTTCCATCCTTTTTCATACATTGCCACAGCAATAAGCATGTGAGATAGGGCAACAAAGTTTGCGTCTTTACTAAATTCTTTCGTAATATTGCCTTCAGCAAATGCAAAAGTAGTGTTGCCAGAAATAGCCCAATAATAGCCTAATAACAATCGTACAATTTCTTCAGAAACAGCAACGCTGTCTTTATTAATGCCTTCTAAATTGTAAGTTAAAAGCAAAGGGGGAACAACTGTTTTTGAAATGCCTTTGTAAGTTTTATATTTCAATGATGATAAAACCGATTCGTATTGTTTTTGCTCAGATTTATGTTTGCACGAATTAAGAATAATTAATAAAACAAATGCAAGCATGCATGGATTAATAGGCTTAAAAAGTTTCATATTTGAGTTTTTAAATTAAACTATTAGGTAAAATTACCATTTTTTCAAATATTCCTTTTAAATTTGTTTGTTTAAAAGAAACAAATTATGCTTCGAAATATTGTTTTATTCCTTGTTTTAATTGTTATGTTTTCTTGTGGTGGAAGAAATCAAAGCAACAGCAATAAAACAGTGTTTAAGTATAATGAAGCTGCGGGTATAACCTCGCTTGACCCAGCTTTTGCAAAAGATCAATCAACCATTTGGGCGGCAAATCAACTATTTAATGGTTTGGTTCAATTGGATGAACAATTAAAAGTGAAACCTTGTATTGCAAAAAGATGGGAAATATCAACGGATGGGTTATACTATACATTTTTTCTTAGAAATGATGTTTGTTTTCACAATCATCCATTGTTTTTAAATAACAAAGGGCGAAAAGTGGTGGCGTCTGACTTTGTTTATAGCTTTTTGAGATTGATTGATCCTAAAATTGCTTCACCAGGAGCTTGGGTTTTCAATAATGTTAATAAAAGCATTACAGAAAAATCCTTTAATTTCAAAGCTTTAAACGATACGACTTTAATTATTTGTTTGAGTAAACCTTTTCCTCCTTTTCTAAGTTTGTTATCAATGCCTTATTGTGCTGTAGTTCCAAAAGAAATTGTAAGTTTTTATGGTAATGATTTTAGAAGAAACCCTATTGGTACTGGTCCTTTTCAATTCAAATTATGGAAAGAAGGAGTGAAATTAGTATTGGTGAGAAATCCAAATTATTTTGAAAAAGAAGGAACGCTACAATTGCCATATTTAGATGCCGTTGCTGTAACTTTTATTGCAGATAAACAATCGGCATTTCTTGAGTTTGTGAAAGGGAATCTTGATTTCATTTCTGGTATAGACCCCAGTTATAAAGACGAACTGCTAACCAAAAAAGGAGAATTAAATCCAAAATATATTGGTAAATTTAAAATGCAAAGTCAAGCGTATTTAAATACCGAATATCTTGGTTTTTTGGTGGATGAAAAGAAAACAGAGAATAGTCCACTTAGACTAAAGGCGATAAGACAAGCCATCAACTATGGCTTCGATAGAGAAAAAATGATTAAATATTTGCGTAATAATATTGGTACGCCAGGCATTTATGGTTTTATACCCAAAGGGATGCCAGCGTTTGATTCAACTTCTAATATAGGTTACAACTACAATCCAATCAAAGCAAAACAATTGCTTGCCGATGCTGGTTATCCCAATGGAATTGGGTTACCCGAAATAATATTAAGCACCACCTCTGCGTATCTCGATTTATGTAAGTATTTGCAACATCAATTAGAAGAAATTAATATTAAAATTAGTATAGACGTTAATCCACCAGCAACATTAAGAGAGATGGTTGCTCAATCTAAAATTAATTTTTTCAGAGGTTCTTGGATTGCCGATTATCCCGATGCCGAAAATTACCTTTCGTTGTTTTACAGTGATAATTTTGCACCCAAAGGTCCCAATTATACGCATTTTTCAAACAAAGCTTTTGATGATTTATTTGTGAAAGCCCAAACAGAGGTTAATGACTCTATACGTTATGTTTATTATCAGCAGATGGATAAATTGTTGATGGACGAATCGCCTGTGGTTATTTTATATTATGACCAAGTGTTGCGTTTCTATCAGAACAATATTGTTGGGTTAGGGAGCAATCCTATGAATTTGTTAACATTAAAAAAGGTTAAAAAAATTAATTATACTTTTCACTATTGAAAATAAAAACATTTTAATGAGGAAAATTAGGATAAATAAGTTATTTCCTGTTGTTTCGGAAGAGCTAAAAAAAGAATTTAGGAAAGAAATATTGTATTCAAATATATGGAAATCAAGATTATTTGGGATAATACTTATTTTTATTCACTTAATTTTTTTAACCATCGATTACTTTAATTATAAAAATGAATTATGGAATAAAGTACCAGGCTATAAATACTTATTTATAATGCACTTAGTTCTTGTTTCAACCTTATGTATTTATTTAATTATTACAAAATCAGCTACTCGCAAAATTCAAACAAACAAAATATTTGCAAAACATTATGTGTTTGAATATGGATATATTCTTTTTATATTGTTTTGGTGTTCAGTAGTTTCAATTGTAGATCAATATATACATCAAGAAATCACCGTATTTATTCTTGGATGCATTATTGTTGCCGTAATTTTTATTCAAAACTTGCGTCAAAGTCTTATTAATTATTTGTCATGCTATTTGTTGTTTTCTGTAGGAATGTATTTTTTTCAGACAGACCCTCATAAATTCCAAGGATTTATTATTAATTCAGCAAGCCTATTAATTTTGTCATTAATAATATCTAGGATTTTTTATAACTATTCAGTCAGGCAATTTATTAATAAAAAAAAATTGGAAGATGCCATTCACGAAAAAGAAAACAATGAATATAACTTACAATTAATAAACATTAATCTCGATAGAGTTATAAAAGAAAGAACCAAAGCTCTTTCTGATACGAATGCCAAGCTTTTTAATGAAATTACCAAAAGACTTCAAATAGAAGAAGCACTAAAAGCCAATGAAAATAAGTATCGTCTATTAACTGAGTTGTCGAAAGACTTAATATGGACGATGGATTTAAATATGAAATATACTTTCATCAGTCCATCTGTTAAAAAACTAAGAGGTTTCATGCCCGAAGAATTTTTGGCACTGCCATTAGATAAAATATTTCTACCAGAATCTTTGGAAAGGGCAAAAAAAGTATTTGCTTTTGAGGTACAAAAGGCATTACGTGAAGGAATAAGTGATAAAGAGTTTTCATATATTATTGAATTGCAGCATTACAATAAAGATGGTTCTATTTCGTGGGGTGAAGTGAATACATCTGCCATTTGTGATGAAGAAGGAAAGCTTGTGGGTATTCATGGTATTACCCGTGATATAACCGACCGAAAGAAAACAGAAGAAGCCCTTAGAAATAGTGAAGAGAAATATCGATTAATAACTGATAATATTAATGACTTGGTGTGGTGTATGGATTTAAATTTGAATTCAACCTTTACCAGTCCTTCTATTGTGAAAGTCTTAGGAATTACGCTTGAAGAAAGAAAGGATATTTTAACATCTGATATCCTTACTCCCGATTCCTATCAGAATGTTGTAAAAGTTTTATCTGAAACCATTGGTAAAATTAAGCGTGGAGAAATTAAAGACAAGAACTACAACGTAAAAATGGAATTGGAACAAGTTAAAAAGGATGGAACTGTATTTTGGGCAGAGACGGTGGTGAGTGCTTTGTATGATAAAAACGATAATGTAATTGGAATACAAGGGGTGACAAGAGATATTAATACCAGAGTAATTGCTGAAAAAACGTTAAAAGAAAGTGAAGAAAATTTTAGGATTTTGTTTGAAAATTCTCCACTTGGAATATTGGTATGCAGCTCGAAAGGAGAAATTTTAAGAATTAATCCAACCCTTATTAAAATGCTTGGTTCTCCTTCGGCGGAGGCTACAAAGAAAATTAATCTGTTAACATTTAAGCCACTTGTTGATGCAGGTTTGTCTGAATTGCTCTCCGAAGCCATCTTTACAAACAATGAAATTGTAGCAGAAAGAAAATATATTTCTAAATGGGAGAAAGAACTATTTATTTTAACTCACATAAAACCAATCAATGACGTTAATGGACATTTATTGAATATACAAGTTATTGTACAAGACATAACAGAGCGTAAGACTATTGAACAAGCCTTGCGTAATAGTGAAGAAATGTACAGATTGGTGGTAGAAACCGCAAACGATGTTATTTATACGGTGTCTTTAGACAGCACTCTCACTACAGTTAATAGCGCCTTTCAAAAAAACACAGGATGGACTCCCAAAGAAGTTATTGGGAAATCATCATTGTTTTTTATGCATCCCGAAGATGTGGATAGGTCAAGAAAAAATCATTTTGAGTTTTTGAAAAACCCATTGTCTGAAACAACTGAATTTAGGTTTTTACATAAAAATGGCAATTATCTGAATGTAGAATTTTCAACAGCACCTTTGTTTAAGGATGGAAAGTTGATTGGCAGGTTTGGCATTGGAAGAAATATTACGGAACGAAAACTTGCTGAAGATGCATTAAGAGAAAGTGAAGAAAAATACAGAAACTTAATTGAAAATCAAGGCGAAGGTGTTGGTATAGTAAATACAAATGAAGAATTTATTTTTGCTAATCCTGCTGCCGATGAAATTTATGGTGTTGCAAAAGGAGCGTTAGTTGGCAGAAACCTCAAAGAATTTGTAGAACCTAAACAATACTTATTTATACAACAACAAACCAACTTAAGAAAAAATGGATTAAAAAGTTCTTACGAAATAACTATTACCAGACCCAATAAAGAGCAAAGAAATTTATTGCTTACGGCAACTCCTTTTTACGAAAAGGGTGATGAAGTGATGAGCATTTTTGGAATATTCAGAGACATTACTTCTCGAAAAATGGCAGAAGAAGCTTTACGCAAAAGCGAGGAAAAATATCGTGTAATATTTGAAAATGCTAAAGAAGGTATTTTCCAATCTACTATGGAAGGCAGGTTTATTACCGTAAATCCTTCGATGGCAAAAATGTATGGATATTCTACTCCCGATGAATTAATAACTGCTTGTACTGATATAGCAAGCCAAACATACGTTAAACCTGAGTTGCGACAAGAGTTTATTAAAATTATGAAAGAAGTAGGTTATGTTAAAGGGTTTGAATATGAGGTTTATAAAAAAGACAGAAGTAGAATGTGGATTTATGAAGATGCCAATGCTGTTAAAGATAAAAAGGGAAATATTCTTTATTTTGACGGCTTTTTAGTAGATATTTCTGGCAGAAAAAAGGAGGAAGAGGCAAAAAAGAAACAATATGATTTTATTGAATTATCCAGTCAAATCTCTTCCGAATTTATAAAACTAGACACCTCAGAAATCAATGACTCTATTGTTAAAGCATTAGAAATTGTAGTTAATTATACGCAAATAAGCAGAGGTTACGTCTATCTTTTTACTGATAATAAAGAAAAATTAAAACATACGTGTGAATGGAACAATAAAGGTTCAATTGCTATAAAGAAAAAGCTCAATTGTATTGATATGCTTTATGCTAATAATTCTGTTTCTTTTTTAAATGAAATAGGAGAAGCTTGTTTTATAAATGAAGAATCAGAAAAGAGTAAAGGTTCCTTTAATGAGTTGATGATATCAACAGGAGCTTTGTCTTATATACTTTTACCACTATTTATTAGCAATAAACTTATTGGCTATATTGGGTTTGATTCCACAGTAAAAAAAATTAAATGGACTCCAGAAATTACCAATGCTTTTAACTTAACTGGTCAATTGATTACGCACGCCCTTGTGAGAAAACAAAAAGATGAACAAATTAAAGCATCTCTTAATGAAAAAGAAATTTTATTAAAAGAAATCCATCATCGGGTAAAAAACAACATGCAGGTGATTATTAGTCTTTTAAATCTTCAAGCGAATACTATTAATAACATTGAGATTAAAGATATATTTGAAGAGAGCCAAGATAGGATTAAAGCAATGGCAATTATTCACGAAAAGCTCTATCAGTCGAAGAATTTTAGCGAAATTGATTTTGCAGGATATATTAAAAACCTTACCGATTATCTATTACATTCCTATAACATTACAGGCAAAAATGTGATCATTGAAACCGATGCAGATAGCATTCCCGTTGAAATTGATATGGCTGTTCCTTTAGGTTTAATAATAAATGAATTGGTTACCAATGCTTTTAAATATGCATTTAAAAAGAATGCACAAGGCAAAATTTTTGTAGGGCTTCATTTGAATAAAAAAGAAGAACTTGTTCTTGAGGTTTCTGACAATGGATGTGGTTTACCTGATAACATAGATTACCAGAACACCTCTTCGCTTGGGTTGCAACTCGTTTGTTCGCTCACTCAACAAATTGAAGGTGTGATAGAATTAAACAAGGAGAATGGAACCACTTTCAAAATAACATTTCCTTATAAGAAAAATATAAAAAACTAATTATAATTAATAAAATGCCTAAAAGATTATTTGCCATAATTGATGACAGTAAACAAGATACAGTAAAATTGCAGAATTATCTAAGTTTACTCAATTACGATTCCTTTGTTTTTTTTAACAATTTTGAAAACATTGATAAAGAAAACACAAAACGACCTTTTGAAATTATTTTTGTAAGTAGCATAAAATACGAAGAGAGTGAAATATTGAAGAACATTAAAAAGAAATATGCTATACCGATTGTTATAATTCATAAAGACATAAAAGAAATTATTGCAAATAATATTATACCTGATTTTCCGATTGATTATGTTTCGGCAAATTATAATTTGCACGAATTACAATTGGTTATTGAAAAGGTATTGCAAAGAAGTAAAGATTATTACGTTTCTTCTGAAGAGAAAAACCTTAATAGCAATCTTGTTGAAGATAGGTATAGCTATATATATGAAAATACTGGACTTGGAATTTTTCAATCCACTCTTAAGGGAAAGTTCATCGCTGTAAACAAAGCTCTTGCTAAAATGCTTGGATATACTTCTCCCAAGGAACTTACAGATTCTGTTGATAACATATCGTCCCAAATTTATGCGGTTCCTAATGAAAGAAAAACGATTATCCAAACGCTTCAACTTAAAAAGAATATTTATAACCATAAAATAAAATGCAGAAGAAAAGACGGAATAATAATTATGCTCAAAGTTCATCTCCGTTTGATGAACAGTAGTGTTGGCAAAAAACAATATATAGAAGGGATTGCAGAAGATTACACCTTTCATAATCGGGCAAAAGACGCCTTAAAAGACAATATTTTGCAATTAAAAGAATCGCATAAACTATTACGCTTGGCTAGTTTTCAGAAAAATTGTTTACTTAATAAATATTCATTGTCCGAAAACCTATTTGAGATACTCGACATTACAGATAAAACACAACAAAAAGAATTTACAGAAGAAACACTTTTTAATATTGCATATCCTGAAGATAGAGATTCTTTGATTCAAATTTGGACCTCTGCCATAGCCCAAAAAATAACAGGATTTAAAACTACATTTAGAATTATTGGTAATAGCGGAAAAACTATTCATATAAATCTTGATAGTATTATGCAATATAATAATAAGTTTGAAGCTATCAATCAATATATTGCAATACAAGACGTAAGTGAACAAAAAATCGCAGAAGAAC
>MNXO01000094.1 GCA_001872995.1 Bacteroidetes bacterium CG2_30_32_10
AACTACTACTGCGTTTATCACAGTTCCTTTTCAATTCACGACTTACAATCGACTTGTCTTTTCCTATTACTTTGGCAATTTCAATTTGTTTGTATCCTTGCTGTTTCATTACACATATTGTGTATCTTTGTTCTACGGTTAAATGTTTCATATTGCAACTTTTTTTTTGACGAGGAGAGGGCAAAATTAAACTTTATCCATCAGGGCGAAGGGAAAGATTTTTTCTTTCTCCTTTGTCTTGAAAAATATTAATAAATTGTTTTCCTCGTTAAAAGTTGCATTAATTACTTGAATTTAGGTTAATAAAATAATGGCAGGAGGAATAATTAAGATGGGTATTATTGCCATAATGGTAGAAGCAATTCCCACCGAAGTATATTTAACAGACAATAAAGATAAATAAACCCCGATGAAAGGTCCAAAAAATGCACCAATACTAATATAAAGCATCGTTCTTTTATCTTTTACAGCTACAAAAAATTGTCCCCATTGACGCATCAAGAAAACAAGCACAACAAAACCAATACTTCCCGCAATAACACGTATTTGAGTAGCAGCAAAAACACTATAATTTGCCATTCCGTATTTACTTACTACAATTCCACCAGCCTGTCCTATGGCGCCACCAAAGGCATACACCAATCCACGGATAGAATATTTGATTTTCAACTTATTTTTTGTTTCATTAGCATTGACGGTAAATTTTTTCTTTTCGGTAATTACCGTTACAATTCCTATTAAAGTAACAAGCATGGCAAGCATCGATTTTACTGACAATGTTTCGCCCAATACCAACCAACTTATAAATGCAGCAATAGGCGGACTTAATGACATCATCAACATAGAGATGCGAGCACTCACATATTCATAAGATTTAAACAGGAAAAAATCACCAAACACAAATCCTATCAATCCAGAAATCGTCATCCAAATCCAAATATGCGGCGAAGCATCGAGTAGGAGAAAAGTGCCACGAATAATTTTAGAAACTACCGCATAAATAACCATTGCGATGAGCAACCTTAAAATATTTACCGATAAAGAACCAACCCTACTGGTCGCTTTCTGAAACGTTAAAGCAGTTGCAGTCCAGCAAATGGCTGTTCCTAATGCAATAATTTCACCCCAATGCGATTGAAACATGGATTATTTTTTTGTGCAAAGGTATGATTTCAATGGTAAAATTAAAATAATAATCATAATAAAATAGTTCGCCGCTATGCGACTATGGTGATATTTTGATAATAAAGCAGCATCACTGCGACCTCTTTGTAAAACCAATCATACAAAACAATTAACCATTCAATGAATTCGCCGATTTTTTTATAAATTTGCCAAAAACAAATTTGCCAACAATGGATTGTCGAAAAAATGGACTTGCTTTATTTATGGCGTGCATATTTTCTCTTTTTATTATTTCAGAGGGATGTTCGCAAGCTGTGAACAAGCTCGAATTAAATAAAAATTGGCAATTTCGTAAGGTAGGCGATTTAAGATATTATTCGGCTTACATTCCGGGTACGGTGCATCTTGATTTATATAAAAATCATATAATTTCTGACCCTTATTACGGTTGCAACGAGCAACAACAACAATGGATTGAAAACGAAAACTGGGAATATCGCCTATTTTTTAATTTACCGGATTCCATTTTTATCCGTAATCAAATCAATCTAGTATTTGAAGGACTCGATACCTATGCAAGCATTGCACTCAATGGTAAACAAATACTTCAAACCGATAATATGTTTAGAAGTTGGAAAGTAGATATCAAACCTTATTTGAAAAAGGAAAATAACGAATTGATGATAATCTTTGAATCGGCTGTAAACAAAGGAAAAAAAATGGCACAAACCCTTCAATATACTTTGCCAGGTGAAGAAAGAGTTTTTACGCGTAAAGCTGCTTATCAATATGGTTGGGATTGGGGACCTCGTTTTGTAACTTGTGGAATTTATAAACCGTTGTATATTGAATCATGGAATATTGCTAAAATAGAGAATATTCAGCTTATCCAGAAATCTTTAAACACAAATTTAGCGCATCTGAATTTTATTTTTGAACTCAATGCCAGCAAAGAGGGTATTTATGGTATATCGGTAATTGATAATATTACAGATTCAATTTATATTGAAAAGAAGTTGCCTTTAAACAAAGGTTTAAATAAAGTAACATTAAATATTGAAATTCAGCATCCTCATTTATGGTGGACCAATGGTTTGGGAGCATCCTATTTATATCATTTTAATTGTAGTATAAAAGAAGGAAACGACTTTGTTGACACTAAAATTGTTAATATTGGTTTAAGAACCATTGAAATATTGCAAGAAAACGACAGTATTGGCAAAAGCTTTTATGTTAAATTGAATGGAATTCCTGTTTTTATGAAAGGAGCCAATTATATACCTGCAGATAATTTTATTACCAGAGTTGATAGCAACAAATATGCAGCGATTATTAAAAATGCAGTAGATGCCAATATGAATATGTTGCGTGTGTGGGGAGGTGGCAATTATGAAAATAATATTTTCTATGACCTTTGCGACAAAAATGGTATTTTAATTTGGCAGGATTTTATGTTTGCCTGCGCCATGTATCCAGGAGATAGTTCATTTTTGAACAATGTTAAAAATGAAGCCATGGAGGTGATTAAGCGATTAAGAAATCATCCTTGCTTAGCACTTTGGTGTGGAAATAATGAAATTGACGAAGGATGGCACAATTGGAGTTGGCAAAAACAATACAAATATGCTGTAGTCGATTCAACACAAATATGGAACGATTATAGTAAGATTTTTTTTAAGATATTGCCCAAAGCAATCGCTGCTAATGATAGCAATCGCTTTTATTGGGCATCTTCTCCTTCTTTTGGATGGGGGCGTAAGGAAAGTTTGTTGCAAGGCGATGTTCACTATTGGGGAGTTTGGTGGGGAATGGAACCATTTGAAATGTACAAAACAAAAGTAGGTCGGTTTATGAGCGAATATGGTTTTCAAGGAATGCCTTCTTATTCTACTTTAGCCAAAATTGCACCCTTAGATTCTCTTTCTTTGAATAACTTGATGGTGCAAAATCATCAGAAGCACCCCACAGGTTACCAAACCATCAAAACCTATATGGAAAGAGACTATAAAATGCCTTTAGACTTTAAAAATTATATTTATGTTTCTCAATTACTACAAGGAGAGGGAATTAAAATTGCCATAGAAGCCCATCGCAGAGCTAAACCAATTTGCATGGGAACACTTTATTGGCAATTGAACGATTGTTGGCCCGTTACCTCTTGGAGTAGTTCCGATTATTTTAATAATTGGAAAGCTTTGCATTATTTTGTAAAGAAATTGTATGACGACCTCCTTATTTCTGTTAATCAAGAAGGAAATAACTATAATATTTATTTAATTTCTGATAAATTAGCAAATACCAAGGGCACACTTTTTATAACTATTGCCAATTTTGATGGTAAGTTGTTATTTGAAAAGCAAATTCCAGTTATTATTGGTAAAAATTCCAGTCAAATTTATTACTCACTCAATAATGAAATAATTAGTAAATTCAACAAAAACCAAATGTATCTTCATTGCGATTTTGTAGCAGATAGTTCAAAAAAAGTTTATCAAACGCTCTATTATTATTCTAAAGCCAAAGACCTAATACTCGAAAAGCCCGACATTCAAATTATTCCAATTGATGAAAATAGTTTTGAAATTACCACCAATGTGTTGGCTAAGAATGTATTTCTATTTATTGAAGGCAAAGAGGCAAACTTCGATGACAACTATTTCGATTTGTTACCAGGAGAAAAAAAAATCATTCATTCCGATATAAATGGAATTATCAATCAAATTAAAATAAAAACGCTCATAGATACCTATCCACCAAAGGATAAAAAAAATAAGCATTAATGAAAAACAAGCAATTCAGCACCAATTCACTTCTTCTAATCACCGCTATTATATGGGGGTTTGCATTTGTAGCCCAACGAATGGGAATGGATTATATCGGTCCATACACCTTTAATGCCATTCGTTTTGCATTGGGAGCTATTTCTCTTTACCCATTAATAATATATAACAAGCGACAACAAAGAAAATTAGAACCTGAATTGGTAAAAATAAAAACCTGGCAAAAAAAATGGGGTGGCTTGCTGCTTGGCATTGTTTTATTTTCGGCTGCTTCGCTTCAACAAATAGGAATTGTCTATACTACTGCCGGAAAAGCTGGATTCATCACCGGCTTATATGTTTTAATTGTGGCTTTTATCGGTTTGTTGTGGAAACAAAAATTAAAAGTAACCTTATGGTGGGGCGTTGGGTTCGCCACTATAGGAATGTACTTATTAAGTGTTACCGGTGATTTTAAAATAGCTACTGGCGATATTATTGTATTGATAGGAGCTTTATTTTGGGCAATACATGTTCAACTTACCGGATATCTTTCGCCACGCACAAATGCTATTCGTTTGGCACAATACCAGTTTTTTATTTGTTCTATTTTAAGTTTTATAGCTGCTTTTGTTTTCGAAAAAATTACCATAAGTAGCATCATTGAAGCTACCTATCCTTTGCTGTATGGAGGTTTTTTATCTGTTGGAATTGCTTATACAATGCAAGTGTATGTTCAAAAAACAGCACATCCCACTTATGCTGCCATTATTTTAAGTTTAGAAGCTGTTTTTGCAGCCATAGGTGGGTGGTTGGTGTTAAATGAAACACTTTCATATAGAGCGCTTATTGGTTGTTGCTTGATGCTTGCCGGGATGCTTGCTGCCCAACTTGATTCGTTTAATCCAAAAAAAATGTTTAAAAAGCAATAGATGAGTGCATTGTTTATCAAATACTTTCAACAATATACAACGGACTAGTTCATTCTTGTTTTCTAAAAAAATGTACCTTTGCAATCAATAAAAAAATAACAAAATGAATGCAAAATCTAATTTGATTTTTAAAACCATAAAATCATACACTATCATTACGATAGGCTTATTTATCAACGCGATCTCATGGAACGCTTTTCTAATTCCTTCTAAAATTGTGGGGGGTGGAGTAACCGGATTGGCTACGCTTATCTATTTTGCTACTGATATTCCAATTTTTATTAGTTATTTAGTTATTAATGCAATTCTGATATTGCTTGCTATAAAAATATTAGGAAAAAGTTTTGGTATTAAAACAGTTTATGCCATTTTAGTACTTTCCTTTTTCTTTTCAATACTTCCTCAATTTATTAGTCAACCAATTGTAAATGATCGTTTTATGGCTGCAATTATTGGAGGTATTTTAGGGGGTGTTGGAATTGGTATTGTATTTACGCAAGGTGGAAGTTCTGGTGGCACAGACATTATTGCATTGATGATTAATAAATACAGAAATATTAGTCCTGGTAGGATTTTGCTGGTTTGTGATATTGTTATTATTGCTTCTTCTTACTTTTTATTCAAATCATTAGAAACTATTGTTTATGGATACGTTACGATGGGGGTTTTCTCTTATGTTATCGATTTGGTATTGGTAGGTTCTAAACAGTCGGTGCAAATATTTATTTTTTCAAAGAACAATCAGCAAATTGCAGAAAGAATTAGCAACGAAATTGGTAGAGGGGTTACCATTATTAAAGGTCAAGGATGGTACACCAAAGTTGATACAGATATATTAATGGTGATAGCTCGAAAATACGAATCGCAAAACATATTTAAAACGGTTAAAGAAATTGACCCCGATGCTTTCATTTCCTTATCAAACGCAATGGGTGTTTATGGCAAAGGCTTTGATAACATAAAATAATGTTTTAAAAATTCATCATGATAGTTCCTTTTCTTTTATTTTTAGATGTTGGCGGTGGTGAATTATTGCTGATATTGATTGCGGTTTTTCTTTTATTTGGACCTAAAAAAATACCCGAAATAGCTAGAGGAATAGGCAAAGAAATGCACGAATTTCAAAAAGCAACAAAAGATATCACCGAAGAGATTGAAAACAGCAAAAATGAAATTGTAGAAAATTCAACAGAAATTGATGATAGAGAAAAAGAGAAGTAGTGATTTTATTTATAACTAAATAGGGTCTGCTGAATTAATATAAAACCATTGATAATAATGTAAAAAATGAAGTTTTTTTAAGCAAACAAATGCAAAGGAAAACGTACAATTTTACAAAAAACCTTGCACTTAAAAGAGGCCTTATTTTTTTCGTCATCAACATATTTCTTCGACCCGTGCGAAAGCCCGAACGACAAGCGAGCCGGCCGTAGCGGGAATATCCCATTTTTTGAAATTTCACGAATGTAGTCCTGCCTTTTTAGGCAGGCTAATTCATTCGTAGAAATTTCAAAAATAGGATAGGGCGGGGGAAAGCATTTGTCGTTCTTGATTTTTTGTTTACTTTTTTATCAAGGAAAAAGTAAAAATAAAATATACTCCCATTGCCCTGAATGAAAATATGTATGAAAACCCACTTATTCAGCAGACCCTAAATAATAATAAATCAATTACTTTCCTCTACCTTGAATAATAATAAGCATGGTGTATATCATTATTTTAAAATCAACAGCCAATGACATATTTTCGATATAAAGAATATCATATTTTAGTCGTTCAACCATTTCATCTACATTTTCGGCATACCCAAATTTAACTTGCCCCCAAGAAGTAACCCCTGGTTTCACTTTATGTAACAATTTATAATGCGGTGCTATTTTAACAATTTGGTCAATAAAATATTGTCTTTCGGGTCGTGGACCCACTAAAGACATATTGCCTTTGAGTACGTTGAAAAATTGAGGAATTTCGTCTAGTCTATATTTACGCATTATTTTGCCCCACTTAGTAATTCTATTATCATTTTTACTGGATAATGCGGGTCCATTTTTTTCAGCATCTATATACATCGAACGAAATTTGTGCATTAAAAATGGTCTTCCATAAATTCCTATTCTTTGGTGGGAGTAAAATATTGGACCTTTGGATGACATTTTAACCCCAATTGCTGTAAATAGATATACAGGAGCTAAGAGTAACATCGCAATTAATGAAAAGGCAATATCTATTATTCGTTTCAAAATCTTTTGCCAAACAGGCATAATATCTTGCTTAATTTCTATTAGGGGAACCTCAAAAATAGCGGATATTTTAACGGAGCCTCTCAGCATATCTTGCATATCAGTTATTATCTTAATAACAATATTAGAATCACCTATTTCCATTAGTATTTTGCTCAACGACTTATATTCACATTGTTCAACAGCAATAATTACTTCTTCAACTTTTAGCTTTTTGATTAGTTCCATCAAATTTCTATAATGACCTAAATGCTCAAGTTGTGGAGCCAAAAGGTGAGTATCCCAATTTCTAACGTGAACAAAACCAAGAAAAAAGTTACCTGATGTTTTTTCTTGCGTATTAATATCATTATATATTGATACTGCTCTTAGATTGCTGCCTACAATAATGGTGTTAAATCCTAATGTTTTATGCCTTATTCTATAGACAATAATGGAGGTAAAAATGAATCTTAAAACAAATGTGAGCGAAAAATGAATGATAAATAAAACCAAAAACGATTCATAATAAGAACGATAGGAACGAACATCGTCGTCGAGAAGTATAGCAAAAAAAATAATGATAACTCCTATTAAAGAAATTAAAAATGTTTGTCCAAGCTCCTTCAATCTTGATTTTCGGTATATTTGCCTATAGGTTCCAGCTAAAACATAGAGTGTAAGCCAAAATATCGGAATCAAAATTAGCCCAAGATACAAATTGTTATCAATGAAAATTTGTTCTTCAAATTGCACCGTTGGAATATCAATTGTAATTTTACGGTAAGTAAAAAACAAGCCCCAGGCAATGAGAGCAGATACTGTGTCGGCAATAACATATTTTAAAACTTGAAGTCTTTTGTTCATTTAGTTGAGTTAATTATGAACTAATCTAATGTTATCGAAAAGCAATGTGGCTTCGTTTTGAGTTGTTGGTAAAGTTGTTCCAATATATATGTTAAAATCAATGGCATCAGGGTAATTACTAATACCTTCCGCCATATTAATATATATTTTATTCCAATTATCAGATTTATTGACCACAAAAATAGAATGTTGTTTACTGCTACCATCACGGTAATTTGCAAAAATACCAACTGAAAATGGAATTTCTGTTTTATAATTTAATTCTAAAAAAATGGGGTTTCCTGATAATGGCAATTTAAATGCTTCCATTGATTCGCATTCAAATAAATCGGCTGCTGGAGTCAAATGAACTATTCCTGAATATTCTCCTTCAAAAACATTAAAAGTGGCATTTGTTTTTTCAATGGTTGTATCGCTTCTACTTGTTTTAATTAATAAAATTCCACTTGATTCAAAATCTTCATTTAAAGGAAAAGTGGTAACTGAATAATAATTAACAATTGGATTTATTTTAACTACGCTATCTTTCACAAAATTGACTTCTGTAGTGTATCCATCGTAAAACGGATAAGCACCACGTGTATCAGCAATTCCATTTACTTTAATTCCAGCTTTAATAAATACCTTGTGTTTTCCTTCCACTAAAATCGGTAATTTAGCTGGTAATTCAAAAGCACCTATCGCTTGGTCATCCACATAAACCCATGCATCAGTAATTTTATGCGAGTTGGAGCCAAGATTAGACGCAACATCGAGTTTAATAGTATCTATTCGAAGATAGGAAGGAACTGTTTCTTCAGGATTTATGATTTCGCAAGAACTAAAAAAAACGGTGAATAGAAATACAATTAGAAAAATATTTTTTTTTATTTTTTTCATATCTAACCAAAAAAGTCTAATTAAATAAATTATTTATTAAAAAAATTGGCTGACATTTCAATGTTTTCAATTATTTGATAAGCAATTTCTAAAGAATTATAGCCATCATAAATAGTTACAGCTGGTTCAACATTATGTATAATTGAGTCGTAGAAGTTTTCTAATTCTGTTTTAATAGCATTGGTAGGAAGAACTTCTGGGTTTTCAAAAAATAATTGTTTTTTCTTTTTATTTTTACCTAAATCAATGATAACAGAAAGAGGGTCTGCTTCTCCAACTATATCATTTAGGCGAATAATTTCTACATTTTTTTTCAAAAAGTCGATGGCAATATATGCATCTTTTTGAAAAATACGAGTTTTACGCATATTTTTCATAGAAATACGACTGGCAGTGAGATTTGCAACACATCCATTTTCAAATTCGAGACGAGCATTGGTGATATCAGGCGTATCGCTTACTATTGCAACACCAGATGCTGATATTTTTTTAATACTTGACTTTACAATGCTTAGAATAATGTCTATATCGTGTATCATTAAGTCTAAAACAACGGGAACATCAGTGCCTCTTGGATTAAATTGAGCCAATCGGTGCGTTTCAATAAACATTGGATGCGAACAATAAGGGTTTGCTACAAGAAAAGCAGGATTAAAGCGTTCTACATGCCCAACTTGAACTTTAACATTAGCCTCATTGGCAAGTTTTATAAGTTCTTTTGCTTCGCGAAGCGTTGTAGTTAATGGTTTTTCAATAAATACATGTTTCGATTTTTTTAAAGCTTTAGATGCGCATTCAAAATGTGATATTGTAGGCGTTACTATGTCCACCGCATCAACAGCATCAATTAATTCATCAATTGAATTAAAACTTTTTATACCAAAATTGCTTGCTGCTTGTTGAGCTATTTCTGCATTAGGGTCATAAAATCCAATTAAATTATAATTTTCTATCTCTTTAATACATTTGATATGTATCTTCCCAAGATGACCTACACCTAAAACTCCGATTTTAACCATAACATTTAATTTTTTTGTAAATGTATAACATTTAGCCAAATGAATTTACTATTTTCGCATAAAATTATTAACCTAATGCTTGCAAATTTATATTATTAATGACGGATAGCTACAAACACAAAGGTTTACGAAAAAAATTAGTAGAACAAATCAAGAGTAAAGGAATCACTGACCAAAATGTATTGGCTGCTATTGAAAAGGTACCACGTCATTTTTTTATGGACTCGTCATTTGTGGAGATTGCTTATCAAGATAAGCCTTTTCCAATAGGAGAAGGGCAAACCATCTCGCAACCATATACAGTTGCATTTCAATCAGAACTTTTAAAAATTAAAAAAGGGGATAAGGTTTTAGAAGTTGGTACAGGCTCTGGTTACCAATCTTGTATTCTTTTAGAAATGGGTGCTAAGGTTTTTACCATTGAAAGAATAAAAGCATTGTATCAAAAAACAAAAGTCTTATTACCACAAATGGGGTACAATCCGAAAATGTTTTTTGGTGATGGATATAAAGGTTTATCTGCTTATGCTCCTTTCGATAAAATAATTGTAACTGCGGGTGCTCCTTTAGTCCCTGAAGAATTGTTACAACAACTTATGATAGGTGGCATTATGGTAATACCTGTTGGTGCAAACGATTTGCAAACAATGATACTTATTAATAAAACAGCAATTGATGTCTATGATAAAAAGGAAATGGGAGCCTTTAGGTTTGTTCCTTTGCTTGAAGACAAGCATTTTGATTAAAAAAAAACCACAGATTAACATTATATTCATAAAAAATAACCTGTGAATCTGTGGCTTAATAAAATATAATTTTTAATTTTTAACTCGTTTAGTGTTTTTTTTATTTAACTTTTTTAATAGTTTTACTGGGTTTTCAAAACGATTGGTAAGCATCATTGCAGCAATGATATATGGTTTATAACCTGCTTCTTTATAAGTTTCAATGCGATATTTTTCAAATACTTTTGCACTAACTTCACCTTCGTTGCAAGAAATTCCTGAAATATCGGCTGGTAAACAATGCATATACAAAGCATTACCTTGATTGGTTAATTTCATCATTTCTTCCGTACATTCCCAATTTTTAAAACGGGCATTATTTGCCAAACATTCTTGTTCTAAAAGTTTTAATCCTTCTTTATCGCTATTTTTTAACAAATCAGTTCTTCTTTGCATTACAGCATAAGGAGCCCAGCTCTTTGGATAAACAATATCTGCATCTTTAAAAGCTTCTTCCATCGAATTGACCACTTTAAATCTACCTCCATTTTCTTGGGCATTTTTAGAGGCAACTTGAAGTACATCAGGAATTAAATCGTAACCTTCGGGATAAGCAAGCGAAACATCCATACCAAAACGGGTCATCAAGCCAATGATACCTTGAGGAACTGAAAGTGGTTTTCCATAACTTGGCGAATAAGCCCAGGTCATTGCAATTTTTTTCCCTTTTAGATGGTCTAAAGAGCCGAAATATTTTTTTAAATGTAATAAATCTGCCATTGATTGGGTTGGGTGATCAATGTCGCACTGAAGATTGACAATACCAGGACGTTGTGGAAGTACATTGTTTTTATATCCATCATCCAAAGCATCACCAACTTCTCGCATATACTTATTCCCTTCGCCTAAAAACATATCATCGCGAATGCCAATGATATCAGTTAAAAATGAAATCATATTGGCTGTTTCACGCACTGTTTCTCCATGGGCTACTTGAGATTTGCTTTCATCCAAATCTTGTACTTCCAATCCAAGCATATTGCAAGCAGAGGCAAATGAAAACCTAGTTCTTGTGGAATTGTCTCTAAAATTAGATATAGCCAAACCCGAATCGAAACACTTTGTTGAAATATTATTATCTCGCAAATATTTCAATGCTTCAGCAACAAGCAAAACCGCTTTCAATTCTTCTTTTGATTTTTCCCAAGTCAATAGAAAGTCTTTTTGATAAAGATTTCCTTTTAAGTTCTTTAGCTCTTCTATCAATTTATTGTAATTAACCATTTTATGTTCTCCTATAAAAACATTAAATTATTATCTAATTTATTTGCAAAATTACAAAAAAAAAGAAGCTGTAAGAATCTTACAGCTTCTTTTTAAATAATAAACTAAAAATTAGTTTATTGATAATTTTTGAGTTTTAGTTCCCTTAGAATTTTGAACTGTAACAATATACATTCCTTTTGCTTGTTTAGATAAATCTATTGAAAAAGATTTGTTATTTCCAATTTTAGCTGAATATACAAGGCTTCCAGTAGTGTTATAAATATTTACAACAGAATTTTCAGCATTGATAAGACTAAAATTACCAGTACAAGGGTTAGGATAAACATTTAATTCATTTTTTTCGATGCTATTAAAATCAATTCCTACTGAACCAGGTACAAATTTATAGATTCCAGTACCAGCACCAGAAAAACCACCAGAAAATCCATTATCTCTATCTAAGAATGATACTTCTGTGTGTTGAACAGAATTATCAATTTCTGTCCAGGAAACACCATAATCAAAACTAATTTGAGAACCTTGTTCTGTTGTAAGATTAGGGTCAGAGCCTGTTCTTACATACCAACCTAAATGACCAGGAACAGCACATACAGAAGCTTTATAAATAGTACCAGTAGTAGTTTCAGCAGCCCAATGTGCGCCACCATCAGTTGTTCTGGAAAAACCTAAATATGCACCTGATGTACCATTAATACATATTGCAACACCATTGTTTTGATCAGTGAAAGCAATAGAACCAGCACAATCAGCAAAAGTACTAGAAGCTACTGACCAGTTAATTCCGCCATTTGTAGTATGAAAAATTCTACCTTTATTAGTACCAAACCAAGCACATTTATTGCCAGCAAATGTAGCGTTGAAAAAAGAAGTTGTCCAACCATCTTCAGCGTTTATTGCATAAGGTTGATTAGCATCTGTTACAACAGCCCAATTGGCTCCGGCATTGGTAGTAGTATATAATTCAAATAATTGAGTAGTACCACCAGGTCCCCAAGCATCACCTTGAGCAATGCCATTGTCAGCATCCCAGAAACCACAATTATTTATAAAACTTGAAGTATTGGTAAATGTACCAGTGCTGGTATTCACCCAATTGGCGCCACCATTGGTAGTTTTAAAAACACCTTGTACAGTACCAGCAGTTGGGTAAGCAGCTATATAAGCAATATTGGCATCAATAGCAGAAATAGTAGATAATGCCATAGTAGCTGCTATTTGAGTAGTTGGAATAACAGTGGCAGTCCAATTAGTACCACCATTTGTAGTTTTGCAAAATTCACGAATGTCTGCACCACCACCAGAACCATCATAAGCTGTACACCATACCACTTGTGAAGATGGAATGCTAATCCATCGAATACCACGAGATGCAGCAACAAAATTAGTACTTTGTGCAGTCCAGCTTGGAGCCTGTGCATTCAACATCAATGCTACCAGCATCAATGTTGCAATTGAAAGTAATTTTTTCATCATCATTTTTTATTTAATTAATATTAGGGCACCTCTAAAAACTAATTTTTTTAGTACAGTGTCGAAAACAAAAATACAATTTG
>MNXO01000142.1 GCA_001872995.1 Bacteroidetes bacterium CG2_30_32_10
TCTTGCGTGAATGTCAATTTTTTAGAATTTGTACAAATGTAGTCCTGCCATAATATGACAGGCTAATTCATTGGTAACAAATTCAAAAAATTGGCAGAGTGGGGGGAAGCATTTGTCGTTCTTGATTTTTTGTTTACTTTTTTATCAAGAAAAAAGTAAAAAATAAAATATACTTTGATTGTCTTTCATAAAAATATTTATGAAAAATCATTTATTCAGCAGACCCTATTTACGCTACTTCCTGCATAATACATATATCTTCTCCAAGAAGTATAGGTATCTTGCTCGGTAACGCTCCACCAATAACCAATATTTTTTAAATCATAGAATTTTCCATCACTATAACGAGCACCAGAAGGAAGAGCTGTAAAGCCGGTTTCATTTGTGGTTCCTGTATTTGGAGTATTCCAATGTGTTGTGCCTGCTTCTTTAAGTTTTCTTCCAGCAATGCTGTCGCCACCTAAATAGGTTGTTAATACCGTCCATTCAGAATCGGATGGAACGTGCCAACCGATTGGCGCAATATTTTGGGTATCAATTACAGCATACCAATTGTAAAGTCTTCCATAAGTAGTTAAATTATTTGCATCATTTTCATAATTGCAATAAGCTCCAGTATTTAATGCTATCCAAGTTGTATTAACAGAGATATTTGGAATAGAAGTGCCATTTCTATATTTGGTTGTTTTTAAATTTTCTACCATCCACACTTGAGTTCCAATTGTGATGGTATGATAAACATTTCCATCTAAATCTGTAACTGTATTTGAACTGTCTTGCAATGTTGTAAAGGAAACATTATCACCATAAGCAGTTCCAATATTATTAGTGGCATAAGCTCTTACAAAATAAGTGGTATTTGCTTTTAATTTTAAAATTGAACTAGTAAAGGCTCCCGTACCTTTGTTGTCAATAGTTTTATTATCTACTATGGTAGGATTGGTTTGTGTACTCCAGCAAACTCCTCTTGTTTTAATAGAGGAATCTCCTTGATTAGTTATATTTCCTCCACAAACGGCTGTGCTATGGGTAATGTCAGTTATACTGATAGTAGTCAAAACTGGTATTTTACCTGTTGTCGTGTCCTCTGGGGTTTCATCTTTTTTACAAGCTAATGTAAGCAATAAAGATAAGCCTATTAATAGAATTTAATTAATCAAAATCTTTTTTTTCATTTCAAAAATTTTATGGTTTAATTTAATATCTTTTGCTGATTATAACTATCATACAACACAATTGTACAAATATTTTTTCTTTGGGGTCAAAATTAATAATAATTTGAACAAACATAATTATTTGTTTTTCGTTGCTTTTAAAACATCTGCCTTGACAAAACAAACTTTTGCGTTTTTCATATCTTTTAAACCCATGTAAGAACCGCCCAAATTAAGGTAAAGTTCATAATTGGTAGAATCAATTTTAATTGCTTTGTTAAGATAGGCAATTGATTCATTGAAATTGCCGTTTATGCCATAAGCTACTCCCAAATTTTGAAGCACTTGCACATCACCTTTATTTATTTTATAGGCTTTGAGCAAGTAATAAATAGAAGTTTTTAGGTCGTTCTTTTGCTTACCATATATCTCACCCAATTTATTGTATGCCTGATAGTAGTTTGAATCTATTTTTAACGCATTATTCAAGAAATACAATGCACTGTCAATTTGATTATTGTCTGAATAGCCCATTGCAAGCCAATAATAGGTATCTGTTTTTGCTCCTTGATATTTCAGCAATGTTTTATAAGCCCTAATACACCTATCAAATTTTTTGTTTTTAAAAGCAATTTGACCAAGAGATGCTAAATTTGTTATTGCATAAGAATAAGTCTTGTTTAGTTTAAGGCAATTCTCATAACAATAATTTGCTTGAGCATAATCTTCTAAATACAAATAATTACTGCCGAGCAAAACCCAAGCAGCAATGTTTTCGGGGTAAATCTCTAAACCCTTTAACAAATATTTTTTGGCTTTATTATATAAATCGGTTTTTATTATTTCACTTTTCTCGGTTTTGGCTTTTTCTAGCAAAGCATTACCTGCCGAAACATTCACTTTGGCAGAATTTGTGGAAGTTTTGGCATCTGTAACAAAGAGTGTTAGGTCGTTTTTCCATGCAAAGTTTCGCGAAAATGTTTTAACGGAATATAAGCCAATGATAATAATCAGCAAAGTTTTTACCAAATTGGGAAATTGTTTATGAATTGCTGATTTAGGGATAACGATTAATAAACTATAAGCAAGTATTAAACAAAAACCTAATGATGCCGAAAACACAAAACGTTCGTTCATAAAAGTACCCACATTAAATACCACATTTGATGCAATAGATAAACAAGCAAGATAAACGATTATGCCATAAGCAAAAAAGTTTTTCTTAATAAACCCCCAAATACTAAATATAATTAGCCCAATATAAATAAACAACGGTAAAAAAGCCCTATAATCAGACCAGCCAATAATTGGAATTTGTTTAGGATAATAGTCATGGGTGAGTGGATGAGGGAAAATCAATAATTGAATATACTTCCATAAAGTAAAAAAGATAGTTGCAAATTTATCGGAGGTATTCGTATGTAAATAAGGGTTGTTGAGCAATTCCGTTTGCTCTACATGATTACCAATAAAGAATCCTAGTGCCTTGTAGCGGATGAATATAAAAACTGTTAAGGCAATAAATAATGGAATTATAGCAATTGTATTTTGAACAAATGATTTCTTCTGAAAAAAGTACAAAGTAATTGGTATTACCAATAGAAAAGTTGCAGCATTTTCTTTAGAAAGCAATGCCAATAGAAAACTCATTATCGTTAAATTCCAGAAAATGATTTTATTTCTATTGCTTTCGCTTGCTAAAAAATTTAAAATAAAAAGGATAGAAGCAAAAACAAAGATAAGACCCATTATTTCATCTCTTCCTTTTATGTTTGCTACTACTTCGGTATGAATGGGATGTGCAGCAAATAATATGGTTGTTATAAATGGCAAATTTAAGTACCATGCGGCTTTTTGCTCGAATAACAATAATCTTTTCAAAATAATAAAAAGTAATACACAAAGCAAAGCATAAAGCAATATATTGAATAAATGACCCAAGAATGGATTTAATCCAAAAAGAGCATATTCAATAGCAAAAGTGATTTGCGACAATGGACGATATCTCCCACCAGGCAATACGTTTTTATTTTCTCCAAAAAATCCAACAAAGGAATCGTTGGTTAATATTTTGCCGATGCCCGAAAATCCTTGCTTAGTGAATGTGTTTTCGGTAATAACCAAAGTATCATCTAAGGTGTAACTAAAAAAAAGTGTATTACTATACAGCAAAAAGGAAAAGAAGGCAATAAAAACAATTTGAAAACGATTAATCTTCGTTGTTGTATAGGATTGTTTTAGTTCTAATTTTAGAGCTACTTCCTTTTGAATAACTTGCTTGTGTTTTTGATGTATGGGTGTTTTCATAGGAAACTGCTACTTTATTCAAAATCGGGATAAAGCAAATATTTCTTTCTTATTTTCTTAAATTGAATCAGGTCGTTTTGCCAGCTTTGGTGAATTTCGTTTTCGTCTTTATTATCTATAATTTGTTGTTTCAAAGTGTGTGAGCCAGATAGTTTTTCAAAGAATGCATTAAAGAAAAGCTCTTTTTGAGGATAGTTTTTATAAGCATCTTTTAAATAAAGCAAAGATATTTGATGGAAAGATTGAATTACTGAATCGGGAATGATACTTAAGTCGATTCCATAACACGTTTTCCCTTCATAGAAAGGTTGTTTGGCTCCTGTTTTGCTTTTGGGTACGTAAGAAAAAGTATAGTTGTGTAAATCAGGATGACCATATATTTGAAAGGGTTTGTCAGTTCCTCGACCTACACTTATTATTGTTGACTCGAACAAACCGATGGAAGGATATAAATAAACCGATTTCATATTAGGCAAGTTGGGAGAAGGTTTAATGGGCAGTTGATAAAAATAAGTGTGTTTATATCCTTCCAACGGAATAATACTTAATTTGCACCTGATACCCCCTTTTAGCCAACCCTCTTCGTTAATCATTTGTGCATATTCTGCAATGGTCATTCCGTGAACCAAAGGCACCAAGTGCATGCCCACAAAAGAAGTTAATTCTTTTTTCATCACAGGCCCATCCACATAAAACCCATTTGGATTGGGTCTATCTAAAACTATAAATTGTACATTATTTTCTGCACAGGCTTCCATTACATAATGCATAGTGGAAATATAGGTGTAAAACCTGACACCTACATCTTGAATGTCGAACACAACAATATCAATATCTTTTAAATCTGTTGGATTAGGTTTTTTATTGTTTCCATATAATGAAATAATGGGAAGTCCAGTTTTACTATCAGTATTGCTTTTAACGTTTTCACCAGCATCGGCGATTCCTCGAAAACCGTGTTCCGGACAAAGTATTTTCTCAACCTTTATACCAGCATTTAATAAACTATCCACTAATTGCGTATTTCCAATCATTGAGGTTTGGTTGGCAACCACTGCCACTCTTTTGTTTTTCAATAAAGGAAAATACAATTCCGTTCTTTCGGCACCCACTTTAATATCTTTCGGAAATATAACTTTCCATTCTAAACTGTCTTTTTTCTGGGCATAAATAGAACCAACAGTAATAAATACCAATATTATTATAGTTGAAATGGGTTTCATTGAATTGGGTTTCATTTTCCCTCCACTATTTTTATCTCTTCTGGCGTTAATTCATATAACTCATAAACAATTTCATTTATTCTGTCTTCGCAATAGTCAATTTTTCCTTGTATTTGTTCACGCTTGCTTTCGAGTTTTGCATCATGGATTTCTTTATTTAATTGTATAAGTTGGTCAACAAATTTTATTATTTTGTTTTGCTTTCGTACTTCTTCATTATTTGTCTTATCTATGGACTTAATAGGAAATTTTTTACAATTCTGAATTAAAATTTTTTGAAATAGATTTTTTGAAAGATCCAAATACTTATGACCATGATAAAAATTCATTAAATTACAATTGAGCAAAGCAAGCAAATATTTTATGGATAACTTGTTTTCATCTTTTGATATTATATTGAATACTGATTGTGTATTGTATAATTCCATATCAGTATAACCAGCATAAATTCTTAATGGTTTTCCACTTACAATTTGTCTAACTAAAATTCGAGGTGAAGTAAAAAATCTTGTTTCTCTTGGTGCTCCAAGCCAATTACCATAACTAATATATTCCTTTTCACCCCAAATAACAGAATATCTCTTTACATCTGAACCTTCAAGAAGTGGTTTGAAAGTATTATCTTTTTGCGTTTTAGAGTGAAATACTCTTTCTTTAATTTGGGTTTGGGTATGCCCTTTATATTTATCATAAGGAGTTAATCCTAAAGTAAAATCACAAAATTGAATTAGTTCTGATTTATTTTTTTCAATTTTTTTTAAGAGATTTATTTCCGTTTTATTACTAAAAATGTCAAAAACTGAAAATTCATTTTTAAGCCATTCCTTTGAATTCAATTGCTTTATCTCTTTACCGTTTTTCTCAGTTATTTCTGTTATTATTTCGTTTCTGTCATATAAGATACATTTTGCCGTTTTAGCTAATTTTGAAATGCTAATAATAACAGTTTCTGCTTTTACATTTTGAAAAACATTATCTGGTAAACGCACAATAGAATCAATTGAAAACTCATTTAAAATAAGTTTTCTACATTTCTCATAGGAACTTTGATATAAAATTGAATTAGGTACAATAAAGCCCAAAATTCCATTTCTTGACAAAATTTTTAAACCATGTTCAATAAAAATAGCATATAGGTTTATACGGTTCTCAGTAGTAGAAAATTTGTTAAAATAATATTTTACTAATTCTTGGGGATGCCCTTTTATATCGACCCATGGCGGATTCCCTATTACCACATCAAACCCGCCTCTAATATAATATCTACTATCCGGTTCATTAAATTCAGAAAGTTTTTGTTCCAAATCCGAAGCATATTCCATCGCCTTTTTGGCATGTTCTTTTGCCTTTCGTGCTATTTGTTTCAGTTCTTCTTTTGGCTCTATAATTTTTCTATTAAATACTTCTGGGAAAGCCTTTTCCCAATTAAATGGTTTTATTTTCTTTTCTTCTCCAAAATCTAATTGCGAGCCATAAATATCGGTATCAATCAAACTATTCCCACTCTTTATATTATTATCCAAAGTAGGCAGTACTCTTTCATTAAACATGTTAAACTGATGCGAAATCGAAGCTTCGGTTTCGCCTTCCATACATTTGAGTAACAAAGAGAGCTTGGTAACTTCCACCGCATTCAAATCAATATCTACTCCGTATATATTGTTGATCAAAATCCGTTTTTTTTCAGCAGTGCTCAAATGTCCATCAGGTGTTAATACTTTTGCTTTAAGTCCACGAGTCATCCCGAGTTTCTTAATATAATAATCATTATGCCATTGCATCAAATAAGCGTATGCCCCAATCAAAAAGCTTCCCGAACCACAGGCAGGGTCCACAATTTTTATGTTGCTCACATCTTCCGGCTTTTTGTTTTCAATCAGTTTTCCAATTGTTTGCTGCACAATATAATCCACCACATATTGCGGAGTATAATAAACGCCTCCTGCCTTTCTAACTTCTGGCTTCTCTTCAATCTTTGCATGGTGTGCTTTATCAATAGTAATGGTTTTCCCCAGAAACTGTTCATAAGCACTTCCAATAATCTCCACATCCAAAACAGAAAACTCATATTGGCTTTCGGGATAATATAATTCGTTAATAATCGTCTTTATTACCTTGTTGTCTATCTTTAAATTCTTGCTTATTTGGTCTTTCTTAAAATCGAAAAGTCCGGAGTTATATTTGTCATCAGCAACTTTAAAAATATCAAAAAGGTTCTGATAATAATCTCCTTGTTTTAATGCATTTTTTAAGTTACCATCTATTTCTACACCTCTTCCTTCTGCTATCCTAATAAAAATAATTCTGTCGATGGTTTGCTGAACAGCAAAATTTATTTCATCTTCATCAAGTTCTTTATTTCTAAGACTTATTGAAGTTGCCAGATAAGTTCTCCATTTGTCAAGAGAAAGTAAAAACTCCTTATCTACCGTTGCCGTTCCTTTTTTGTTGGCGGTTCCTTGCACATATTTATCAAAACTGCCTTTCAAAACAGCTTCTTTCGAAAAAGTGTTCCAAATAAAATCAAATTTGGTCAAGTAATCCTTAAAAGTGAAATACTCCACACGGGCAACCGAAGCCTTATCGGTAGGCAAGGGCTTTTTGGTACAATCATATACTGCAAATTCCTCAAAGTCGGTAATCATACTAATCGAAAGCTTGGCACTCCATCCATAGCGTCTCACCTGATATGCAGGAAGTATATCGTCCTTAATAAAAACACTTGGTTTTTTAGCCTCCACGAAAAATAATCTTTTAGCACCTCCAATCCTAAACGAATAGTCTGGAGCTTTGGTGGCTTTGCCCACCTTTACTTTGTCTTCGTGTATTACTTCTCTATACGATTGAGCAGCGCCTTGTTCATTATCAATATCCCATCCCAACGCCTTAAAAAACGGATCAATAAAATCCCTACGGGTAGAGGTTTCATTATATTCCAATTTCTTATAAGAAGCATATTGCTCCTCAAACCTTACAACCAGTTCCGATATTTTCTTATGGGCAGATTCTTTTGGGGTCATTTGTTGGTTCTCTTTTGTTTCAATAAAATAATCAAAAGTAAAAGTAATTTATTATCAAACAACAACCAAACGAATTTTATGAACAATGAATGTTAATCGTCTTTTTTCTTAACCATGAAAATCAAAGATAATGAATGAATAACCCCGATGCAAAGCCTCGAGGTATCTGAAAAAAAACAAAAATGCCACAGATTGATAGCAATAACAAAAAAATAATCTGTGAATCTGTGGCAATTATTTTTTATTTACCCCGCAGCAGAGCTGCGAGGAATTTTTTTGATTAAATGAGTGAATATATTTAAACATTTATGAATGCAAAATCGTATATAGGATAGATTTTAAATAGAACAACATTAATAAAAAAAAGCGAATGACGAAATGCTCCTAAGCGATAATTTGCCAATAGCTAAGCCTGTAAACAACGTGTAAAATTTAAACAATAAATATATGAAAAAACAACTTTTAATTTTCTTGACCATCATTTTAATAATACATACTTCTAATGCTCAAAAAACGAGCAATGATGTTAAAGTAATTGGCACTACTATTAATTACGAAACAGGCACGCTCATTCTAACTGCTATCAATTCTACATTAACCACCTTAAATCTTGCAGGAATAAATCCTAAATGGCAACCTCAATATGTTCAAGGGGTAGCAATTGCAACAGGAGTTTGTCAATTAGGTTATGGAATTTGGCAAACACGTTCCGATTTTGCCACATTAAACTTGGTTAATATAACTGCTGGCACCGCTACCATTATTACCAATGGAATACTGCTATATAATACGTTAAACCCTGGAAAGAAATTATTTTCCTGGAATTTATATTCCGCTCCTATTCCTAATAAAATGAATAAATTAGAATTTGGCGTAAAATTGGTAAAGAAGTTTTAACCCTTGATGGTAATCGTGAATTTGCATATTTAAGAATGTTTTCTTTGTTCTATTTTTTTATAATTTAAATTTTATTCACAACCTATCAAGATGCAATTCAGAAAATAATTTTAATTTTAATAACATTTATTTTATAGGTATATTTGGTTTTGGTTCTAACAAAATGATAGATGCTAAAATATTTAAGCAAAATAAGTAGTATAATTCTGTTTTTCTGTTTATTGAGTTGGCATCAATTTGCTTTTGCCGACAAAAATAACCTGAGATTTGAGCATATTTCCATTTCACAAGGTTTGTCGCAAAGTTCCATATATTGTCAGTTACAAGACAGAAATGGCTTTATATGGATTGGCACCTTAGATGGTTTGAACAAATATGATGGCAACATCTTTACAGTGTACCGCAATAATCCAGATGATAGTACTAGTATTATTAACAACCTAATAAATGCATTGTACGAAGATTGTTTTGGTTTCATTTGGATAGGCACCAGCAATGGTTTAAGCATTTATAATCCCTATTCAGATAAATTTGCCAATTATCGTTATCCAGTCAAATATAAAAAAACACAAGGAAACAATCAGATTCATGCCATTTATCAAGACCAATCAAATATGATATGGATTGGTTCTGATATAGGTATTTTCAAAATAAACGAAATAACAGGTAACTGTATTCATTATTGTTCGGATAAAGCAAATCAGAATACGTTGTCAAGCAATTCAATTTGGTCTATAGGTGAAGATAATAAAGGAAATGTTTGGATTGGAACAGATGAAGGTCTAGATAGATGGAATAGAAACACCGATAATTTTACGCATATCCCTTTAAATATTTTCAAAACAGAAAACCAAAGAAATAAAATCATCAGAACTTTATATTTTGATAAAGAAGGTAATCTTTGGATAGGCTCAGAGGGTGGCGGTTTGTTTTTGAAAAGAAATTTTGACACTTCATTTACCCAATACATTCACAACCCCAGAAATTTAAATAGCATTAGTAGCAACGAAATAAGTTCTATATTTGAAGACCATTATAATAATATGTGGATAGGTACATTCAATGGCTTGAATAAACTGAACAAAGACAAAAATAATTTTACTGCTTTCTTTCAAAATTCTAATGAAACCAGCAGCCTTAGTAACAATATTGTTGTATCTATCATAGAAGACAAATCTGGTCTTTTATGGGTTGGTACTTTTGGTGGTGGTATCAATATTTTAAATCAAGAAAAAGAAAAATTCTCTTTGTATCAATGCAAACCAAACTCAAACAACACCCTAATTAGTAATGTAATATTGTCTATCAATGAAGACAAAGATAGCGTGTTATGGATAGGAAGCGACAAAGGGCTTGTTGCTTATGATTCTAAAACTGATAAATATGAATGGTTTCAGCACCAAGATAAAGTTGCAAGTAGCTTGAGCGACAATATTGTTTATGCCATTTATCAAGATAAATCGGGAACACTATGGATAGGAACCAAAGAAGGAGTATTAAATAAATTTGATAAGAAAACCCGTAGTTTTAAACATTACGTATATTCTGAATTCTATAATAAATCGCAACTACATTTTGCAATAAGGACAATTTATGAGGATAAACAAGGGTTGTTTTGGTTGGGCACCAGCAATGGGCTTTATAAGTTTGATAAAATAAACAATAAATTTACGAACTATTCCATTAATTTTGATAATACGAACAGCAATACCACCTCCAATATATTTTCAATATTCGAAGATACTGAAAACGCATTATGGTTGGGCACCGAAGGTAATGGACTGTGTTGTTTTAATCGCGAATCGGGAAACTGTGTTTTTTATCAAAACAACCCCAAAGATAGCAATAGCTTATGCAACGACAATGTAAGGGCTATTTATGAAGACCACAACAACAACTTATGGATTGGAACCTCCAATGGACTCAACAAATATAACAAACAGAAAAAAACATTTCATAAATATACCACCAAAAACGGATTGCCTAACAACTTAATATATGCCATTGTAGGAATTAAAAATGGATTATGGCTAAGCACCAATAAAGGCTTGTCTTTTTTCGATTTTAAAATAAATAAGTTCAAAAACTATTATGTAAGCGATGGTTTGCAAAGCAATGAGTTTAATCAGAACGCCTATTATCAATCTTATTCTGGACTAATCTATTTTGGAGGAGTCAATGGGCTTAATGAGTTTAATCCTGCAAATGTTAAAGATAATGCATATATTCCACCAGTATATATTACCGATTTTTTATTTTATAACAAAACCGAAAATTCCAATAATAAAACTTTAATTAAGGAATCTGTTCTTTTTACAAACGAGATTAAACTTTCATACAAAGACAACATTTTTTCTTTTGTTTTCGCTTCGCTTCATTATCTTTCGCCCGAAAAAAATGAGTATTCTTATAAAATGGAAGGTTTCGACAAAGAATGGGTGAATTGTGGAAACAAAAGATATGTTACATACACCAACCTATCACCAGGCGAATATACTTTTAAGGTTAGAGGCTCAAACTGTGATGGAATATGGAACAAAGAAGGCGATAGCATTAAAATAATTATTAAACCTCCATTTTGGAAAACAAAATGGTTCTATGGACTAATTTTTATAGCTTTATTGATAAGCATATATTCTTATGTAAGATACAGAACCTATAAACTGAGAAAAGACAAAAAAATGCTGATTGATAAAGTGCGTGAACGTACTGCCGAAATTGAAACTCAAAACGAAGACATCCTTAATAAAAACGAAGAATTACAACAGCAAAAGGAAGAAATTATTTCTCAAAAAGAACTCCTCGAAGATACAAACAAAGAATTGGCAAGAATTAATGTTTACCTATCGAAACTATCGAACCAAAGTCAAAATAAAGAAACTGCCATTATCATTGCTGATGCCAATGGAATTATTCAATGGGTAAACGAAAGTTTTGTGAAACTATATGAGTTTAATGAAGCTAATTTTATTACAGAAAAACACAACATCCTTGATAGATGCATTAACGAAGAAACTAAATTGATAATGCAACAAAATATTGAGAATAAAACTTTACTTGTTTTTGAAACTATTAATAAAACAAGCTCTGGAGAAGGAATTTGGGTTCAAACCACTTTACTGCCCATTGAAGATAAATTTGGTAACTTAACTAGAATTGTTATAATTGAAACAGATATTTCTTCCTTTGTTAAAAATGCCTAATTCTAATGTAAATAGAATCTCCTGCTAAAATCGTAATTTTATAACATTTTATGTTCATTTATACAAAGAGTTCGGTCTTACCACCTTTTCTCTCCCCCCCATTGTGTGGGTCTAAGTACTTTGTTATACCATTTGTATCAAAGAGAAAAAACAAATAATTTTTTAAATACTTACACTACCATTACAAATTAAAGGATTCGATTGTTTTTATAATATTTAGATGAATAAGACTACTTTTGCATTCAATTTAAGAATTGTATGATGACTTTTAATGAATTAAATCTAAATAACCCATTACTGAATGCTTTGAACGATTTAGGATTTGAACATCCAACAGTAATTCAAGAAAAAGTGTTTTCGGTAGTAATGTCTGGGAAAGATGTAGTAGGCATCGCCCAAACAGGAACTGGAAAAACCTTGGCATATCTTCTACCTTGTTTAAGACAATGGAAGTTTTCTGGCAATGGTTTTCCGCAAATATTAATCATTGTGCCAACCCGCGAGTTGGTGGTGCAAGTGGTAGAAGAAGCAAAAAAATTAACAACTTATATGAATATTGTGGTTGCTGGTGTTTATGGTGGTGTTAATATTAATACACAAATAAAAATGGTATTAAGTGGATTAGATGTTTTGGTAGCTACGCCTGGACGTTTATTAGATATTACCTTAACAGGGAATTTGCGACTGAAATCCATAAAAAAATTGATTATTGATGAAGTAGATGAGATGCTTAATTTGGGTTTTCGTCATCAATTAACAAGTATTTTGGATTTATTACCAGCTAAACGTCAAAATCTTATGTTCTCAGCAACGATGACTGAAGATATTGAAGTGCTCATTAAAACTTTTTTCAATAATCCTCAAAAAGTAGAAGCTGCTCCAACAGGAACACCCCTTGATAAAATTAATCAAATCGGATACCTTGTCCCTAATTTCTTTACCAAGATAAATCTTCTAAAACATTTGCTTACTGAAAATTCTGATACAACTAAAGTATTGATTTTTGTTTCAACTAAAAAATTAGCTGATTTACTATTTGAGCAAATAGAAGAAGATTTTCGTGGTCAACTAGGAGTTATTCATTCCAATAAAGCACAAAACACCAGATTCAATATTGTAAAGCAATTTGATGAAGGTAATTGTCGCGTTCTAATTGCAACAGATATTATGGCAAGAGGATTAGATATTTTAGATGTAACTCACGTAATTAATTTTGATATACCAGAAATTCCTGAGGATTATATGCATCGTATTGGAAGAACCGGTAGAGCTGAAAAAAAAGGAATAGCCATCACTTTTATATTAGAAAACGAACTTGAACACCAAGTTGAAATTGAAAGTTTAATGAATTATAAAATTCCTTTAGCTCCCTTACCTGACAAACTTGAAATATCTGAAGTGCTTTTAGAAGAAGAGAAACCTAAGGTACAAATGAAAATCATTGAAACCAAAATTCAAAAAGCGGGTCCTTCTTTTCACGAAAAAATAGCGAA
>MNXO01000010.1 GCA_001872995.1 Bacteroidetes bacterium CG2_30_32_10
ACTTGATTTTGTTGGTCGTTTCAATGGGAAATACGTAATAGGTGAAGCAAAATTTTTAACTGATTTTGGTGGTCATCAAAATGCTCAATTTAATGATGCAATAAGTACTGTTGAAGCGAAAAAAGTAAATGCCGTTAAAATTGCTATTTTAGACGGTGTTTTGTATATCAAAGGAAACAATAAAATGTACAAATCCATTACCGAAACATATAAAAATTACAATATTATGAGTGCATTGGTTTTACGTGAATTTTTATATCAAATTTAGCCCATGAAAAGTATTTTAATACATGGAGACAACATTGCTGGACTCAAATACCTTTTAAACGAAAAAAACTTAAAAGGCAAAATTGATTTAGTATATATTGACCCACCTTTTGCAACTGGA
Organism: Bacteroidetes bacterium CG2_30_32_10; assembly: GCA_001872995.1. Lineage (GTDB taxonomy): Bacteria > Bacteroidota > Bacteroidia > Bacteroidales > CG2-30-32-10 > CG2-30-32-10. The sequence continues at coordinate 389 of MNXO01000010.1, forward strand.
GTAAATTTTACAATTACCGACGGTAGAGCCACAACAATAAGTAATTCAAAAAACGGAAATATTGCATATACAGACACTTTGAAAGGAACGGATTTTATAGAATTTCTTAGAGAAAGATTAAATTTATTAAAAGAATTGTTATCTGAACAAGGTTCAATTTACCTGCACATTGACTACAAAATTGGTCATTATGTAAAAGTTATGATGGATGAAGTTTTTGGGATCGAAAATTTCAAAAATGATATTACACGGGTTAAATGTAATCCTAAAAACTTTGACAGAATTGGTTATGGGAATATGAAAGATTTGATTTTATTCTATTCAAAAACCACAACTCCAATTTGGAATGAGCCGAGGGAAAAATATACAGAAAAAGATTTTGAGAAATTATTTCCTAAAAAAGATAAACAAGGCAGAAGATATACAACTGTTCCAATTCATGCTCCAGGTGAAACGGAAAACGGAAAATCAAGTCAGCCTTTTAAAGGAATATTCCCCCCAAAAGGAAGACACTGGAGAGTTAATGTGGAAACATTAGAACAATGGGACAAAGATGGATTAATAGAATGGTCATCGACTGGTAATCCTAGAAAAATTATATTTGCAGACGAGCGAGAAGGGAAACGTGTACAAGATATTTGGGAGTATAAAGACCCACAATATCCAACTTATCCGACTGAAAAAAATCCAGATTTGTTAGATTTAATAATAAAAACTTCCTCAAATAATGATAGTGTAGTTTTGGATTGTTTTTGTGGTTCTGGAACAACATTAAAGTCAGCCCAAACTAATAACAGAAAATGGATTGGAATTGACCAATCTGAACATGCAATTAAAGCCACAAAGGATAAACTTGAAACAGTTGAGGGAGACCTTTTTATTGCTAAACCTGATTACGAATTTATCGAACTGACCGAAACGATGCCCAGTTGCCAACAAAGGCTAAAATCAAGCGGGCAGAAAGTGCTAATTTGAAGGGTATTGCACCTAATAAAGTTCATCGTAAATTGACAGTGAAGTGCTCCGAAATGCCCGCCAGCTTTTAGCCTCAACCGTTTGCAACATTTCCCCGCTAATCTAAATATTCGGTAAAAGCGAAGCGTTATTTTTAATGCTGCTTGTAACATGAGGCAATTTGTAATTGCACATCCAATAGCTTCTTCTGTTGAAATGAGGCGGTGCTTCGTTAATTCTATCATCAATGGCTTTGTTTGCATCAAATAAACTTAGCTAAGCCATTAATTGCGATGCTCCTAATGACCACTCTGGGTTTAAAATTTGCCTTGCGCAATTGAAATCCATTTATTTTTATAATTTTATGTAGCTTTGTTCCAATAATAGAATGAATTTGTTTTCTTTGTCAAATTAAATTAAAACACCTCATAATTTAATGGAAAGACTCACCCTCTTTGCGGATGTTATTTTGCCTTTGCCTCTTCCCGGTGCATTTACTTATCGTGTGCCTTACGAGTTAAATGATTCTGTGAAAGTGGGTCAACGAGTGATAGTGCAATTTGGCAATCGTAGAAATTACACAGCGCTTATTTATAAAATTCATCAACAACCACCTACTAAATTTGATGCAAAATATATATTGTCGATTTTGGATGATGATTCTATTATTAATACTCTTCAGCTTCAACATTGGGAATGGATAGCTTCCTACTATCTTTGTCAATTAGGCGAAGTGATGAATGCTTCGCTGCCATCTGCCTTTAAACTAAGTAGCGAAACTACGATATTGATACATCCCGATTTTTCTAAAGATTATACTGCATTGAATGAAAAAGAATACTTGATAGCGGAAGCTTTAGAAATTAAAAACACACTCACCATTAGCGAAGTATCAAAAATATTGGATTTAAAGAAAGTTTTTCCTATCATTAAAGGATTAATTGAAAAAAAAGTGGTGATTGTAGAAGAAGAAATCCAACAACGATATAAACCCAAGATAGAAGGGTATATTAAACTTCACGATGCTTTTAAAAGCGAAGAAGCACTCAAAGAATTGTTTGACAAACTAGAAAAGAAAGCACCCAAGCAATTGGAAACTATAATGACTTTTATATCGCTGAGTAATTATTTTTCAAAAATACCAATCGCTCTTACCCGAAAACTTCTTATACAAAAGGTTGACAAAGGAACATCAGCAATTAGTCAGCTTATTAAAAAGGGTGTTTTTGAATTGTACTATAAAGAAGTATCAAGATTGATGAACGATAAAGAGGTTTCACCTGAACATACCATTGAATTTAATGAATTTCAGGAAACAGCGTTTCGGGATATAAAAGCTCAATTTCAACAAAAAGATGTTGTTTTATTGCATGGCATCACTTCGAGCGGAAAAACTGAAATTTACATCAAACTTATCGAAGAAATCATTGCAAAAGGGAAGCAAGTGCTTTATTTATTGCCCGAAATTGCTTTAACGGCACAGACCATTAACCGCCTTCGCAAATATTTCGGGAATAATGTAGGGGTTTATCATTCTCGATTTAGCGATAACGAAAAAGTTGAGATATGGAATTCATTATTATCCAATGCCAATCAGTTTAATATTGTGATAGGAGCAAGGTCTGCTATGTTTTTGCCCTTTAGCAATCTTGGATTGGTTATAGTTGATGAAGAGCACGATACTTCTTATAAACAAAACGAACCTGCACCAAGATATAATGCACGCGATGCAGGAATTTATTTAGCACATCTGCACCATGCAAAAACATTGCTTGGCTCGGCAACGCCTTCTTATGAAAGTTATTACAATGCCATTTCGCAGAAATATGGATTTGTTGAGTTGATGCAACGTTATGGTGGCATTCAGTTGCCTCAAATATGCGTGGTTGATATAAAAGAAGAAACAAAAAAAGGGTTAATGAAATCGCATTTTACTTCAGTCTTATTGGAGCACATTGATATTGCTTTAAAAAACAATGAACAGGTCATTTTGTTTCAAAATCGGCGTGGGTTTTCATCTTGGTTAGAATGCTCTACCTGCAATTGGATTCCTATGTGCAAACATTGTGATGTTTCTTTAACTTACCACAAAAGCACCAACCAATTAATCTGTCATTATTGTGGATATGCTACCAAGATTCCAAGCCAATGTCCAGTTTGTTCTTCTACAAGTATTGTTACAAGAGGATTTGGAACCGAAAAGATTGAGGATGAACTCCCGATTTATTTTCCCAATGCGCGTATTGCAAGAATGGACATTGACACCACCAAAAAAAAGAATGCTTATTATCAGATTATAAATAGTTTTGAAGAAAGAGAAGTTGATATTTTGATTGGTACACAAATGGTTACCAAAGGACTTGACTTTGAAAATGTAAGTATTGTTGGTATTTTAAATGCTGACAATATGCTCAGTTTTCCTAACTTCAGAGCTTTTGAGCGAAGTTTTCAATTAATGGCTCAAGTAGGAGGGAGGGCAGGTCGAAAAAACAAGCAAGGCAAAGTAATTATTCAAACTTTTAATCCCACTCATCCCATATTTAAGTTTGTGGTAAGCAATGATTTTGTTACATTCTATCATAATCAAATGCAGGAACGTAATAAATTTAATTATCCCCCTATTTATAGATTGATTGAACTAACAATAAAGCATAAAAACATTGATTTATTGAACAAAGCATCCAATGAAATTGCTGAAATACTTAGAAAATGTTTTGGCAAAAGAGTTTTAGGTCCCGAATATCCAATCGTTTCCAAAATTAGAAACGAATACTTAAAAAAGATTTTAATAAAACTTGAAAAGGACACCTCATTACAAAATGCCAAAACGGTTTTAATAACTAAAATCAGTCAGTTTAAATCGCATTCAGATTACAAAGCTTTGATAATAAGTATAGACATTGATCCTTTCTAATTAAAAAGTGCCCAAAGTGTGCTAAAGTGTGAAGGACATAAAGTTATTTATCTGCTAGTTTAACCCCAAATGAAATAACCCCTTTTTAAAGTATCAGTTTTTTGATAATGTTTTTGTTTATTATTGAAAAAACTTGTAGGTTTGTTTAAAATTTTAAAACAGCGTAAATTATGAAATTCAGTTTTAAAAATTTAAAATTACACACCAAGTTATTGATATACATCATAACTACTTCATTTATTGTTTTTGTTGTTGTTATTTCAATAATAGCCATTAATTTCAATAGTTTAATTGTTACTGAATCAGAAAAATCAGCCGATTCTTATTCTAAACAATACGCCAATCAAATTCAGGCAAAACTTAATGAAAGTTATGGAATCGTTAAAGGAATGTATTTTGCGGTTCAAGCAAACAGTTTTGATACCATAGATCACCGCTCACAATATGCAAAAACACTTTTATATGCGGTAGAAAAGCATTCTGAATTCAGCGGCTGTTTTGCAAGTCTGGAAATTGCAGCTTATGGAAAAAACTGGAATAAAACCTATGGAAGATTTAAATATTCTGCAATTCGAATAGGTACCAATATTGACTTAAAATTCGACTCACTTAATATCAATGGAGATATTCCAAACAGTGGCTATTTTGTTTGTAAGCAAGAAAATAAAAACTATTTAAAAAACCCTTATTTCGATTCCTATACTGGAAATGAACAAGATAAAATATTAATGACAAGTATGGGTTGTGTCTTACAAAAAGGTGGAAAGTTCGCTGGTTTGGTTGAAGCAGACATTCCATTAGACTGGTTTCAGCATGTCGTTTCAGATATAAAACCTTATGAAAATAGTTATGCATTTATGCTTGCTAACAATGGTTCCTTTATAGCGCATCCAAACAAGGAATATTTAGGCAAATTTATTAGTGAAACCAATCCTGATTATGTTGATAGGTTTAATATTATTGAGAAAACTCAAAACGGAGAGCTTTTTTCTTTTATAACTAACGACAGTATTACACATCAAACTTTTTATGTTACGGTTACACCTATTATAGTTGGAGATATTTCTACTCCATGGTCATTGGCAATCGTTGTTCCTACAAATGTAATTAAGGAAAAAGCATATAACAACCTCTGGTTATTGCTATTGATTAGCTTTTTAGGATTAAGTTTATTATCTATAACGGTATGGATAATTGCCAAAAAGATTGCCAAACCAATTATAAGAACCACGAAAATACTCAATAAAATAGCCAAAGGAGAAATTTTAGATTTAGAAAAAATTGCCGTAAACTCTAATGACGAAATAGACCAAATGGGCATGTCATTAAACACATTGATAGATGGATTAAATAGTACTGCTAACTTTGCCAACGAAATAGGAAAAGGTAATTTAAAAATTAAATTTGATGCTCTTAGCGACAAAGATGCGCTGGGTAATGCACTTTTAAATATGCAGCAAAGCCTTATTAAAGTTAAAGAAGACTCAGATTTACGTAAAAATGAAGAAGAAAAACGAAATTGGGCAACGCATGGCTTGGCAAAGTTTGGAGATATTCTTCGTAAAAATACCGATAATATTAATGAATTGAGTTATGATATTATTAAAAACCTTGTTTTATATATTAAAGCAAATCAAGGAGGTTTATTTATAGTTAATGATGATAATAGTCAAGAATCTTATCTTGAATTAATTGCCTGTTTTGCTTATGATAGAAGAAAATTTCTTCAAAAGAGAGTAGAAGTAGGAGAAGGATTGATTGGTGCTTGTTATTTAGAAAAGAAGACAATATTTCTAACGAAAATACCAAACGATTATATTAGAATTACCTCTGGTTTAGGAGATGAAAACCCAAAATCACTGCTAATTGTTCCTTTGGTGTTAAATGGTGAATTATTTGGTGTAATTGAGCTTGCTTCGTTTGAAGTTTTTCAAAAATTTGAAATTGAATTTGTAGAAAAGGTTGGAGAAAGCATTGCTTCTTCTATTGCTAGTACAAAAATAAATGCACGTACGCTATATCTATTGCATCAATCGCAAGAACAAGCCGAAGAAATGAAAGCACAAGAGGAAGAAATGAGGCAAAACCTCGAAGAACTTCATGCCACTCAAGAGGAAATGGCAAGAAAAGAAATGGATATGAAAGATTTCTACGATGCGATTGATAAAACTTACAATAAAGTAGAATTCAGCCCTGAAGGAAATATTATTGCTGCCAATAAAAAATATCTCGAATTAATGGGCTATACCTTCGAAGAATTAAATGGTAAAAACATTCGTTCTTTTGTTTCTGATGATTTTCTTGGGCAATTTGAATCAAGGTGGAACGGTATTTGTGCTGGACAGACTTCTCAAACAGCCATTAAGTCAAAAACAAAAGATGGCAGGGAAATCACTTTATTTATTTCATACATTCCTATAAAAGACAAAGATGGTGAACTTATGAAAATCTTGAGCATTTCTTATGACTTATCAATCTTTAAAGATTTAAAACTTTAGTTTCACACATTTTCTTTTGATTCTTAATAATTTATGATTTCAATTAAAAATTTTACTTTCAATTCTTTTGAAGTAAACACTTACGTTTTATCGGACGAAACAAAAGAATGCATCATCATTGACTCCGCTTGTTATGAGGATTTCGAAAAAAAAATATTTTATGATTACATTGAAGATAATAAGTTAAAACCTGTTAGGCTTCTAAACACGCATTGTCATATAGACCATATACTAGGAAATGCTTTTGTATTAGAAAAATACAAACTTACAACGGAAATTCATAAAGATGGTTTGCCATTGTTGAACAATATGAAGAGTTATGGAATGATGTTCGGAATAACTCTTGAGGACATACCTAAACCTACCGTATTTATTGAGGAAAATCAAGTAATAAGGTTTGGTAATTCTTCAGTAAAAGCATTATATTTACCTGGTCATGCAGATGGAAGCCTTGCTTTCTATTCTGAAGAGGGATTTGTAGTAGTTGGCGATGTACTTTTTAATGGCAGCATTGGCAGAACAGACCTTCCTACAGGAAACCATGAATTATTAATTAATAATATAAAAAACAAACTATTTGTTTTGCCCGACAACACAAAAGTTTATTGTGGTCATGGACCCGAAACAACCATAGGTTCCGAAAAAGGGCACAATCCTTATTTTTAAAAGTAAATGAATAAATTCTTACAAACTACTAACGTTAAATTATTTAAATATGATAAAATCAATGACAGGTTTTGGAAAGTCCTCCATAGAACTTGCTGGAAATAAAATTACAATTGAAATAAAGTCATTAAATTGCAAACAAACGGAACTAAACCTTCGAATTTCTGGAAAATACAAAGCCAAAGAAGCTGAAATACGTTCAGAACTTGCTAAAATGCTCGAAAGAGGGAAGATAGATTTTTTTTTAACAGTAGAAAATACTAATGGCTCAAACAATAACTCAGTAAACAAAGTGTTGGTTCATAAATATTTTGAAGACATTGAACTCCTTGCTAAGGACTTGAATCAGCCAGTGCCCTCCGATATTATTTCTTTAATACTTAGAATGCCCGATGTGTTTAGCACCGAAAATAAAGATGTAGAAGAAGATGAATGGAATTTTGTTCTTGCAGCGATTAAAGAAACTATTGAAAAATTAAACATATTTCGCATTCAAGAAGGAGAAATTTTAGAAAAAGACATTAATAGCCGCATTTATTTAATTAGCAAACTTCTTGCATCTATTGATAAATATGAAGTTGAAAGAATTAATACAATAAAAACCCGTATAAACAAAAACTTATCCGACTTATTTAGCAAAGAAACAATTGATAGAAATCGCTTTGAACAAGAATTGATTTATTATTTAGAAAAAATCGACATTACTGAAGAAAAGGTTCGTCTCAAAAAACATTGTGAATATTTTGCAGAAACCATATCTGACAAAGATTCCAATGGTAAAAAATTAGGGTTTATTACACAGGAAATAGGTAGAGAAATAAATACCATTGGTTCTAAGGCAAATGACGTGTCTATTCAAAAAATTGTGGTTCAAATGAAAGATGAACTCGAAAAAGTTAAAGAGCAATTACTTAATATCTTGTAGGAAACACTATTTTATCTATTTTTTTCGTAATCAACTATATACATCTATTGAAGGGGTTTTTTATGGTTTAGTTTAACCGCTTAACTTATTTTTTTTTACTTTTGCAGAGGAAAGGAAAGAGTTGTTTTAAAAGTGAAAATTCTATAAAGAATAGATGAATAAAGAAGTATTTATAACAAAGCTATCAAAATATTTACCAAATAAAGCTATTTCAAATGATTTAATGGAGAAATACCTTGGTATTATTGACAATAAGCCATCCTTAGCTCGACGAATCGTACTCAAAAACAATGGAATTTTATCTCGCTATTACGCTTTAGATGAAAACGGAAAAACTACTCATTCTAATACTGACCTCACTTCATTAGCTGTACTTGTTTTGTTAGATAAGAATTTCACTAAAAAAAATATTCAATTGCTTTCTTGTGGCACTACATCTCCAGACCAACTTTTACCTTCTCACGCAGCTATGGTTCATGGAGCAATTAAAGGTGAAAGTATCGAATTGGCTTCTTTTTCAGGAGCATGTTGTTCGGGAATTCAAGCACTTAAATTTGGATATTTATCTGTTTTAGCAGGAAACAGCAATAATGCTGTTTGCACAGGTTCTGAAAGAATATCACGTTGGTTATTGGCTAAAAACTTCGAAAGAGAAACAGAAAACCTCCATTTGCTTCACGAAAACCCTTATTTAGCATTTGAAAAAGATTTTATTCGTTGGATGCTTTCTGATGGTGCCGGTGCTGCGCTTTTACAAAATACGCCTTCTTCTCACATGTCATTAAAAATAGAATGGCTTGATATTACTTCTTATGCAAATGAATTAGAAACCTGTATGTATGCAGGAGCAGAAAAACAAAAAGATGCATCTTTGTCTGGTTGGAGCGAATTTGAATCGCAACAATGGTTAAATAAATCTATTTTCTCATTGAAACAAGATGTTAAACTGCTTAGCGAAAATATTGTTAATTTTGGTTGTCTTTATCTAAAGGAGATTTTAAATAAAAGAAAGTTAAATATTAATGATATTAATTATTTCCTTCCTCATCTATCGTCCATGTTTTTTAAAAAAAAGATATTTGACGCATTAACTGAAGCAAAAATACCAATACCAGAAGAAAAATGGTTTACTAACCTCACAAAAGTTGGTAATGTGGGTGCTGCTTCTGCTTACTTAATGTTAGAAGAACTATTATATTCAGGAAAATTAAAAAAAGGTGATAAAATATTATTGATGGTACCCGAAAGTGCAAGGTTTTCCTATGCCTATTCCTTATTAACTGTTTGTTAATTATGAAAATTAAAGATGTTCCCCAAGATGATGATGGCTTTTTACAAGAAGGGAAGGTTAGGGACTTATGTTATGCTATAGATGAAGATGGAAATTACAAGCAAGTATTAAGTATTGGCTGGAATCCAAAAAACGAAGCTATGAAATTGGCGTTACAACTTGTTGATGAGCAAGTTGAAAACACAAAACAAGCCGTGATAGAAGGAAAACTTAGCCCTCTTGCTTATTATATGGAAAAAAACATGATGGATGTTAAGCTATTATCACAATACACCGGTATCCCTAAAAGAAAAATCAGAAAACACCTTAACCCCAATGTTTTTTTTAAATTGAAACCCTCATTAATTGAGCAATATGCTAAAATATTTAATCTTTCTATTCAAGATTTATTGAATATTGAATCAGTTAAAATCAGCAAACCCTTCAATGAGGAATAATACATAAACTAAGAATGAAGATTAATTTACAACATAAGCAAGCAGCGCATTGTGAAAATGGGGTAACCTCTAATTTACTTCATTTTTATAACATTCCTCTCAGCGAACCAATGGTTTTTGGGATAGGTGCTGGTTTGTTTTTTTCGCACATGCCTTTCATCAAATTGAATTTTATTCCTGTAACTTCTTTTAGACCGCTACCTGGTTTTATATTTAAAAGAGTAACCCGCAGACTTGGCATAAAAACAAAACGTTTTAAATACAGCAATCCTCAACAAGCAATGAATGAAATGGATTTGCTTTTAGAAAAAGGTATTCCTGTTGGCATGTTGGTGGGCGTTTTTTATTTATCTTATTTTCCGCAAGAATTTCGTTTCCATTTTAATGCTCATAATTTGGTGGTTTTTGGCAAAGAAAACAACACTTATTTTATTAGCGACCCAGTGATGGAGAATGTAGAAACTCTCACCTATGATGAGTTAGCAAAAGTTAGATTTGCCAAAGGAACTTATCCACCCAAAGGAAGAATGTATTATATTTCTGAAGTTCCCGAAAAAATTGATTTAAAAGGAGCAATAGTTAAAGGAATTAAACAAGCAAGCAAAGACATGCTAACGATTCCGATACCAATGTTCGGTGTAAAAGGAATTAGATTTATGGCAAAAAGACTTAAACGTTGGCCCGAAAAACTTGGCGAAAAAAAAGCCGCGCTATACCTTGGTCAGGTTATTCGAATGCTCGAAGAAATTGGTACGGGTGGTGCTGGATTTCGTTTTATTTATGCCGCTTTTTTGCAAGAAGCTGCTGGCGTGTTAGAGCAACCTTGGCTTTTAGAAGTATCTAAAGAAATGACTATTGTTGGTGACAAGTGGAGAGAGTTTGCATACTTAGCAGCTAGAACTTTTAAAAAACGAGGAACTGAAACAGCTACTTATGAGCAACTCTCTGAATTGCTTATGATTATTGCTAATCAAGAAGAAGAGATTTTTAAAAAATTAAAGAAAATTAGCCTTTGAACGATCAAAATATTATAACAATCTCCTGCCTTACTAAGTTTTACAAGGGTTCCGACAAACCTGCTGTAGATGATATTTCTTTTAACATCAAACAGGGTGAAGTTTTTGGATTATTAGGACCTAATGGTGCTGGGAAATCAACTATTATAAATATTTTATGCGGCTTATTGACACCAACAAATGGACAAGTTACTATTCATAATTTAATTTTAGGAAAAAATAATTATAAAATTAAAGAACTAATAGGAGTTGTTCCTCAGGATATTGCTCTTTACCCTAGTCTAACAGCAATGGAAAACCTTATTATTCTTGGGAAAATTTATGGGCTAAAAGGGAAAGATTTATCAAATAGAATCTATGAATTGCTTACGATGTTTGGTTTAGAAAAAAGCAAAGACCGTAGAATATCTTATTTTTCTGGTGGAATGAAACGAAGAATGAACCTTATTGCTGGAATAATTCATAATCCGAAAATCTTATTTTTAGATGAACCAACTGTTGGAATTGACGTACAATCAAAGAAAGTAATTCTAGATAATCTTAGGGAAATAAATAAATTAGGAACTACAATTATTTATACATCACACCTAATGGAAGAAGTGCAAAAGATTTGTACTCGTATTGCCTTTATTGATGAAGGTAAAATTATTGCCGAAGGTATCCCTTCTGAACTTATTAAAAGTGATCCTGCTTTCTTTAATTTGGAGGACGTGTATCTTAAACTAACTGGGAAAAAACTTAGAGATTAGATGCAAAAACTATTTGCTTTACTATATAAAGACGTTTTATTACTTATCAGAGATAGGGCAGGCATTGCTTTGCTGTTTTTAATGCCCTTGGTTCTTGTGTTTATAATGACGTCTATTCAAGACAATACGTTTAAATCAATTAATGAAAGTGGAATCTCTTTATTAATTTTAGATAATGATAATGATTCTCTTGGATTAACCATTGAAAGAGAGCTTGAAAAGTCTAATATATTTACCATCTCCAAAGAGATTAACCACATAAAACCAACAGAGGCAACATTAAAAGATGCTGTCGCCTCTGGCATTTATCAAATAGGAATAATTATTCCTGCAGAGGTAACCAAAAAGTTAAAAAAAAATAGCAAAAGAAATATTTCAAGAGCCTTTTCTGGTCTTCCTGCCGATACAACCAATAGAATTGATACATCTCAAATATCTGTTTATATTGACCCTATCACAAAAAATTCATTTAAAACAACCATTTTTAGTACACTTAGAGAGTTTACTTCAAAAATTGAAAATGAAATAATTATTGCTGAAATTACAAAAGAAATAAATCAAAGGCTGCCTTTCAATAAAGTTTGTTTAAGTTCCAAAAACAGTATCACTTTCAAAGAGGAGTATGCGCTAAAAGAGAACAGTCGCATTATCCCAAATTCTGTTCAACACAATGTGCCTGCTTGGACTATGTTTGCCATGTTTTTTATTGTCATTTCTTTGGCTGGAAATATGATTAAAGAAAGAGAAGAAGGCAGTGTCAATCGTTTGCTTACTATGCCTTGTTCTTATAGCACTTTTATTACTAGTAAAATATTAATTTACATTTTAGTTTGTTTATTGCAGTTATTGTTAATGCTGTTAATGGGGGTTTATTTTTTCCCAACACTCGGCTTGCCTGCACTTAAAATAGGGGTAAACTTTTTTGCTATTTTTATTATTGCGCTTTCTTCTTCTTTAGCAGCAATTGGTTATGGCGTTCTTATTGGAACATTATCAACCACCCACCAACAAGCTGCAACTTTTGGCTCAATTTCTGTTATGATTCTTGCTGCAATTGGTGGAGTCTGGGTTCCTGTCTTTGCTATGCCACCTTTTATGCGTAGCATTAGCATTATATCGCCTCTCAATTGGGGTTTAAATGGGTTTTATGAAGTATTTATAAGAGAAGGCAATACTTTTAGCGTTTTATTCGATTCTTTCAAGTTGATATTGTTTTTTACGCTTTGCTTGCTCACCTCCCTTTTATACAAACGCCTGATTAGGAAATAAAATATTAATCACTTATTTTTGTATTTATTTATTAGCTATGCAAATATTTATGAAAAAAATTTATTTTCTTTTTCTTTTACTTT
>MNXO01000163.1 GCA_001872995.1 Bacteroidetes bacterium CG2_30_32_10
CTTTTCTTTTTTTTAATGACGATATTTCGCTTATTCGCTTAACAGAACATTTTTTTCGTAGTTTATTGCTTATAGTCTTGTTTTATACCAATTCACTTATTCTTATCCCTAAATTCCTTACAAAAAACAAAATTGGAATTTATATATTAAGCATTCTAACAAGTATTATATTATATATAATTTTATGTGTGCTTTCTGATTATCTAAATCATGTAATTTTTTCAATTCCCCGATGTCATCCTTTATACTTTATAATTCCCAAATCGTTTTTTGCTGCCTTATTTATTTTAGGCTTAAGTACGAGTTTTAAAGTTACAATTGAGTGGTTTAATTCGGAAAGACAAAAGAAAGAATTGGAAACGGAGAAATTAGCCTCAGAATTGGCGTTTTTAAAGTCTCAAATCAACCCTCATTTTCTTTTTAATACTTTAAATAACGTATATTCGCTTGCCTTCAAAAAATCGGATGATACACCTGATGCAATCATCAAATTATCTAAACTTATGCGTTATATGCTTTACGAATCTAACGAAAATCAAGTGTTTTTAAGTAAAGAAATTGAATATCTTCATAATTATATTGATTTACAAAAGTTACGTTTACCAAATACAATAAAAATTATTTTTAATGTAGAAGGCGATATTGAAGGCAGATTGATAGAACCAATGTTGTTGATCCCTTTTGTGGAAAATGCTTTTAAACACGGCATAAGCTATGTTGATAATTCTAAAATATCTATTTCTATTAAATTAAGTGCATACGAATTGTTATTTGTTATTGAAAACAAAATTAATAATGCAAAAATAACAGAAGAATCTGGCTCTGGAATTGGTCTTTCAAATGTTAAAAGAAGACTTACCCTTTTGTATCCTAATAAACACACGATTACTATTAACGACAATAACGATGAATTTAAAGTTACGTTGAAAATTAACTTAGAAAAATGTTAAACTGTATAGCCATAGACGATGAACCTTTAGCCCTTGATTTGATAGAAGAATTTATCAATAAAGTTTCGTTTCTAAACATTGTCAGCAAATGCAATAGAGCCATTGAAGCAATAGAAATAATTCAAAAGAATAAAGTGGATTTAATTTTCCTTGATATACAAATGCCAGATATCAATGGAATACAATTATTGAAAAGTATTAAATATAAACCAATGGTAATTTTTACTACTGCCTTTGAGCAATATGCATTAGAGAGTTACGATTTGGATGTGATTGACTATTTGCTTAAGCCAATTCCCTTCGATCGATTTGTTAAAGCTGCCAATAAAGCGATGGAATATCATCATTTAAGAAATAACCCACAAACTACAAGCGCTCAATTAACTGAAAAACCCAATGATTTCTTTTTTGTGAAGTCCGAATACCAAAACGTTAAGATAAACTACCTTGATATTTTATATATTGAAGGCTTAAAAGATTACGTTAAAATTCATCTTTCTTCAAAAGATAAGCCTATTTTAACACTTTTAAGTTTAAAATATTTGGAAGAAAAACTGCCTACCGCAGATTTTATTCGTGTTCACCGCTCTTATATTATATCAATAAACAAAATAGATGCGCTCACTAAGAGTATTATTTATATTGGAGAAAAAGAAATTCCTATTGGTGAACTCCACATTGATAATGTTTTAAAAATACTAAACCATACTAAATTATAATCTGTAAATCATAAAAATTAAAAAGAATGAAAATAAGAACCACATTAAAATATTTTGCATTTTATACCATAATGCTCACTTCTGTTATAACAATTAATGCACAGAATACCCCCTCCAACAAACCAAATTCAACTGGTAATTCGGCAATAGGAGTTATTAAAGGCGAAGTGGAAGATAGCCTCACGGGTGACCCTGTTGAATATGGCAATATTGTTTTGTTTAGAGTAAAAGACTCTTCTATGACAACAGGAACCATTACCAATGAGAAGGGACAGTTTGTGTTAACAAAGGTTCCTTTTGGGAAATATTACATGGTAGTTAGCTTTATTGGCTATAAGAATATAAAAATTCAGAATATATTTATAAAACCACAAGCATCTGAGCTTGATTTGGGCTTAATAAAGCTGGAACCTTCTACCAACAATCTTTCTACAGTTAATATTACTGGTGAAAAAAAATGATGGAGTTCAAACTTGATAAGAAAGTTATTAATGTTGATAAAATTCTTACCAGCACAGGAGGCACCGCTATTGATGTGCTTCAAAACATTCCCTCGGTTACGGTTGATTATGATGGAGCCGTTAGTTTAAGAGGAAATTCAAACATCACCATATTAATTGATGGACGCCCTTCAAGTATTACTGGTACTAAACTCGAACAAATTCCTGCTTCTTCAATCGAAAGCATAGAGTTAATTACAAATCCTTCTGCAAAATACAATCCTGAAGGAATGTCGGGAATTATTAATATCAAATTGAAAAAGAAAAAAGCATTTGGTTTAAACGGCTTAGCATCTGTAAACATTGGTACTGGAGATAAATACAACGGCTCCATCAATTTGAATTATAATTTTAATAAAGTAAATTTATTTGCTTCTTATGATACCAGATATAATAGAAGAAAAGGATGGGGCGATATGTATCGTACAAGTACAATAAACGACACTACTTTATATTTGGCAAATAGTTCTAAAAGGTACCGAAAAGGAAATTCAAATAATTTTAAAGTAGGAGCCGACTTTTTTCTTGATCCCAAAAATACTATCACCTTAACTTGGCTTTATAACAAAGGGAAAGATGAAGACAATGATGTAACGAAAAGTTATAATTATAATATTAACCAAGTATTACGCGATCAATACAATTCAAACACGCTTGAAAGTGGCGATGATAACGAATCAGACTATACGCTAAATTATAAGAAAACTTTTGATAAAAAAGGGAAAGAATTAACGGCTGATATTATTTTTAGCACAGGTAAAGAAACTGAAGGGAGCAATATAGATAATTACTACTATATGCTCAATTATTTGCCTTTCGAAAAGGTAATTCCTGAATCACAAAAGCAAAATACGGATGGAAATAATTACGATGCAACACTACAAACCAATTACATTTATCCTTTTGGTAAAGATGCTAAATTTGAAACTGGTTTTCAAGGAATTATCAAAAATAACGACAATAATTTTAAAATAGATAAGTTTGACCATGCTTTATCGCAATGGTATGCTGATACAACCCAAAGTAATCATTTTGTTTACAATGAGCAGATATATGCAGTATATGGAATATTTTCTAAAGAGTTTAAGAAATGGTCTTTTCAAATTGGTACTCGTTTAGAACAAGCATTTACAAAAGCAGAACAAAAAACTGTTGTTGAAACAAACAATAAACAATACTTTAGTGTTTTTCCAACAGTGCATACAACCTATAAAATAAAAGAAAATCAAGATATACAGCTTAGTTATAGCCGTAGAATCAACAGACCTGATATGCACTCATTAAATCCTTTCGTAGATTATTCTAATCCAAATGTAATAAGATATGGTAATCCAGATTTGAAACCCGAATACATTAATTCCTACGAAATAGGGCATTCTATTTTCTGGAAAAAAACTTCTATTAGTTCAAATCTTTTCTATCGCCAAATAAATGATGTGATTAAAAGATATGCTTTTCTCGATTCCAATAGAGTAAGCAATATGACAACTGCCAACCTCTCCAAAGGTAAGTCTTATGGTGTTGAATTGGTTGTTGAACAAACTATTTTGAAATGGTGGAGGGTAAATGCTAACTTTAGCTATTTTAGAACTATTATTGAAGGCGATAAGGACAATACCAGTTTAACCAATGATAATTATAGCTGGACATCCAAACTTAATTCTAACATGATGCTACCAAAAGGAATAATGTTTCAGATTAGTGGTTTTTACAGAGGTCCTATGGTTACTCCTCAAGGAGAAATGGCGGCTATGTATTCTGCTGATATGGCTCTTAAAAAAGATTTTTTAAAAGATAAATTAAGCGTTAATTTTAGGTTAAGCGATGTTTTTAATACGCAAAAATTTAAAATGAATATAAAAGGTGATAATTTTACTTCAGAGGGTAATAGACGAAGGGATTCCCGAATTGCCTATATCGGAGTGAGCTATAAAATTAATGGAGGTTTAAAAACTAAAATTAAAAAACGCCCTATGGACAATAATAATATGGATGATGGCGGTGGGGATTTTTAATCCTGTACAAATACACTATAATGATAAGGGTTTACTGAATTTTTAATAGTTCATTATGCTGACTTGTGTCCATACATGCAATTTCAATGCACTTTGCTTTTTAAATTGTTTCTGATTTGTTTTGGCATCATACCAAACAAGCCTTTTTTGGTTATTTCCTTTATGAAAGCCAATGGATTCCTTCAATAAAAAGCAATTCAGTCAATTTATAAAATATTTTGTTTTCTAATAAGGGTAGCTTTGTATTTAGGTGTATTAATAACAAAAGCAACAAATAAGTTTGCGTTATAGAAATAAATATAGTAATTTTATTAAAATCTTAAAATCATGAAAACAAAAAAAATATTTAGATTAGCAGTAATCTTAGTTGCTATAGCAGCTTTTGCAGTTATAGGATGCAAAAAAGACAAAAAAGAAGACCCAACTCCCGACTCTTCTTCGATGCAACAATTAACCAAAGATCAAAATGAGGAAGAAACATCATCAAATGATGCTTTGAATGATGTAAGTGCTGTGCTTTCTGGCGGAAGTGCTAAATCTTTAGAGTTTCTGCCATGTAATGCTACAATAGATTCTACTACTGTAATAAATGACTCAATTACATACCATATTACATACAATGGACTCAATTGTAATGGAACTCGCAATAGGGTTGGGCAAGTTGAATTTATAAAGAAAGTTGGAACTTATTGGGCTCAAGCTGGAACTTCGGTATCTGTAAAGTTTATTAACTTAAAAATTACAAGGATTGCCACTGGAAAATCTTTAACACTCAATGGCAATAAAGTTTTTACGAATGTAAGCGGCGGTCTTTTAATAAATCTTGGTTCAGGCTCAACTTCTATTGTGCATACTGCAATAGGAACATTGCAAGCAACTTTTGATGATGGCTCCACTAGAACATGGAATATCAATAGAAAAAGAACTTTTACAGGAACACAAGGACAAATATTAATGACGGTTGATGGACAAGCCACCGTAAATGGCTACAATAATTTGGTTGTGTGGGGTATTAACAGAAATGGTGAAGATTTTTACAGTCAAATTAACCAATCAGTAGTTCACAAACAAGCTTGTGGATGGGAACCTGAAGCTGGGGTTGTTGTTCATCAAATTCCTGACAACAACAAAAAAGTTACCGTTACTTTTGGCTTTGATGATAATAACAATCCTGTTCCTATTTCAGGAAGCAGTTGTGCTTCTCGCTATAGAATTGATTGGGAAAACAATGGACATTCTGGCACCGCATTTTTACAATTATAGATAAAATTAGCATAAAAGCAATGCAATATATTACCACTTATGTATTTGAAGCACTTTAAACAAAAAGCCCTTGATTTCTCAAGGGCTTTTGTTGTCCGGCCAGGGCTCGAACCTGGACTCTTTTGATCCAAAAACAAATGTGTTGCCAATTACACCATCGGACAAACTGAGGTGCAAAAGTAGAAAAATTATTTATTATTCCCAAAAATAAAATAAAAAAACCTTCTTTCATTCATTTATTGAAAACCTTTCTTAAACAAACCTCTGTATTCATTGTTATTTGTATATTTTTATTTGATTTTACTTTTCAACTTGTTTACCTGTCTAATTGTTTATTGTTTTTCATTGCCTATTGTTTATTGCTCATTGTTAATTTTTGTTAAATAATACTTTTTTTTTAAGCTGTTTTTATACTTTTAAATACAGTTTGATTTTTTTTTCATACTTTCGCAACTTATAAAACATTAAAAAATTAGCTAATGAAGAATTACCAAAAGTTAAACAACATTTTCGGATGGTTCACCTTTGCCATTGCTGCAATGGTTTATATTCTTACCTCCGAACCCACCACAAGTTTTTGGGATTGTGGCGAATACATTGCTACTTCATACAAATTAATGGTTGGGCATCCTCCTGGTGCTCCATTATTCCAATTAATGGGTAGATTTTTCTCCCTCTTTGCTTTTAACGATGTTACCCATGTTGCACGAATGGTCAATACTATGTCAGCTTTAGCAAGTGGGTTTACTATACTATTTTTATTTTGGTCTATTACCATGTTAGCCAAAAAAATTGCTTTAAAGTATGGCGAAATGACGGAAGGCAAAATGTATGCTATTCTAGGTAGTGGTTTGGTTGGAGCTTTAGCTTATACATTTACTGATTCTTTCTGGTTTTCTGCTGTTGAAGGCGAAGTTTATGCTACTTCTTCTTTCTTTACTGCGGTTGTTTTTTGGGCAATGCTCAAATGGGAAGTTGTTGCCGATAAAACTACTTCCGTTAAATGGATAATTCTTATTGCCTATTTAATTGGTTTGTCTATTGGCGTTCACTTATTAAACTTACTTACCGTTCCTGCGATGGTTTTCATTTTTTACTTTAAAAAATACAAACCTACGGTTAAAGGGATTATTTTTACATTTATTATTTCTGTGGCACTTTTAGGCGGCATCTTATATGTTATTATTCCTTGGATAGTTAAATTTGCTGGCAAATTCGAATTATTCTTTGTCAATAGTATTGGCTTGCCATTTAATTCGGGCACCATTATTTATTTTGCGCTAATAATTGGCTTAATTTTATGGGGTATCTATTACACTCAGAAAAAGAAAAAGTTGGTGCTAAACACCATTGTTTTATGCTTTACTTTTTTATTAATAGGCTATTCTTCTTTTTTGATGCTGGTTATTCGTTCAAATGCGAATACTCCTATCAATGAAAACAGCCCCAAAAATGCGATTGGCTTGCTCTCTTATCTAAATAGAGAACAATATGGCGAAACTCCATTGTTTTATGGTCCCTATTATAATGCCCCAATGACAGATGCTGAAGATGGAAATCCTATTTATACAAAAAATGAAAAAACAGGAAAATACGTAATCACCAATAATAAATACGGAACAGAACCTGTTTATGACCCACGCTATTGCACTGTTTTCCCAAGAATGTGGAGTCAAGATAGCGACTTAGGGCACCCTCAAGCATATAGAACTTGGGCGGGCATTCCTAAAAACAAACCAGAAAGTTATATTCCTACGGTTGGAGATAACCTCTCTTATTTGTTTAGTTACCAAATTGGACACATGTATGTTCGGTATTTTATGTGGAACTTTGTTGGAAGACAAAACGATCTCCAAGGGATGGGCGGTCCTACCGAAGGTAATTGGATAAGTGGTATTAAATGGATAGACGAAATGCGTCTCGGTCCTCAGGAAAATATTCCTGAAAGTATGAAAAACAAAGCTACCAATAAATTCTATTTCTTACCTTTCCTTTTAGGTTTGATAGGCTTATATTTTCATATCAATAAGTACTCAAAAGACGCATTTATTGTAGGACTTTTATTTTTATTTACAGGTATTGCCATTCTGTTTTATCTCAATCAACCACCAAATCAACCCAGAGAAAGAGATTATGCCTATGCGGCTTCATTTTATGCATTTGCTATTTGGATTGGCATTGGCGTGATGGCTATATATAATTTTATAACAAAACTAAAAGTTGCACAAAAGATTAAACAATCTTATGTTGCAATAATTACAACTGCTGTTTGCCTATTACTTGTTCCTGCTGTGTTGGCAAAAGATGGCTGGAACGATCACGACCGTTCTAATAGATATACCGCACGCGATTTTGCTTCAGATTATCTTAATTCCTGTGCTCCAAATGCAATATTGTTTACAAACGGCGATAATGACACATTCCCTTTATGGTATGCCCAAGAAGTGGAAGGTATTAGAACAGATATAAGAGTAGTTAATCTTAGTTTATTAAATACCGACTGGTACATCGATCAAATGAAATCTAAAGTTTACAAATCAGACCCTGTTCCTTTTTCCATGACACTTGAGCAATTTAGAGATGGTAGTAACAGAGATTTTGTATATTATTATGAAGATACTACTTTAGTTTCCAAAAATAAATTTGAGGATTTAAAAAATATTATTCAATTTATTGCAAGCGATGACCCAAGCACCAAGTATTCCATACAAAGAGGGAAGCACAATGTGGATGTTGCTACTTTCCCTACGAAAAACTTTTCTATCCCAGTTGATACGGTGAAAGTATTGAAAAATGGAACTTTAACAAAAGATTTAGCCAAAAATGTAGTCTCTAAAGTACAATGGACGCTTAATAGAAATGGAGTTAATAAAAATTACTTGATGGTGCTCGACTTATTGGCTACCTTCAATTGGGATAGACCTATCTATTTTGCAACTTCTTCTGGTCCCAGTACTTTTTTAGGTTTACAAAAGTATTTTCAGTTAGAAGGACTTGCTTTCCGCTTGGTACCTGCAAATTTGCCTCCAAATGATTATGGTGATGGATATATCAATACTGCCATTATGTACGATAACATGATGAACAAATTCAAATTTGGAAACATCAATAATCCTAACAATTATTTTGATGAAGAAACCAATTTGAGTATGGCTCGTAATTTAAGAAATAGTTTTGCTCGACTTGCTTTAGCGCTTGTTAAAGAAGGTAAGAAAGACTCCGCTCTTAAAGTATTAGATAGAAGCCTCGAAGTTATTCCTGAATCAACAGTAAGTTTAAATGAATATTCTTTGATGTTGCCAGATGCTTATTATAAAGCAGGTGCAACTGATAAAGCAAATAAAATAGTAAGCGGTATGATTGCTAATTATGAAAAAATATTGGCTTATTATTTTTCATTTACTGGAAACAATGCTAAAATGGTAGAGGAAAAACAACAAATATCATTAGAAACAATGTATCGCCTAATGCAGATAGCACAAGCCTATAAACAAGATGCTCTAAGCAAAAAAGCGGAACAAATTCTTACCAATTATAGCAAATATATGCAACAATAATTTTTTTCAAAAATTTACAAAAGCAGGGAGAAGTCGATTCTCCCTGCTTTGTTTTATAATATACTAAATGAATTTTGTCAAACCTCCCTTTTTATTAAGTAAATTAACCAAAAACAATTTAATTTGGCAAATTCAAACCGAAAACCCAATTATATATCTCACCTTTGACGATGGTCCAATTCCAGAAATAACCCCTTTTGTTCTTAAAACACTAAGCGATTTTAATGCAAAAGCTACTTTTTTTTGTGTAGGAGACAATGTTAGAAAGCATCCTGACATTTTTAATGAAATTGTTGTTTCGGGTCATAAAATCGGCAACCATACCTTTAATCACCTCAATGGCTGGAAAACCCATTCAAGCAATTATATCGAAAACATTACAAACTGTAATGATTATTTTAAAACAGATTTGTTTCGTCCACCATATGGCAAATTGAAGCCTTCACAAGTTTTAGAAATTAGAAAAACAAAAGCAATTATATTATGGTCGGTTTTAAGTTGCGATTTCGACCAACATATTACCAAAGAAGAATGTTTAAGCAATGCCTTATCATTTACCGATAAAGGGGCTATTGTTGTGTTTCACGACAATATAAAAGCCAAAGACAATTTGTTTTTCGCTCTTCCTCGCTTTTTAGAGCATTTTGCAAACAAAGGTTTTACTTTTGAAATATTGACCAAAGAACTTTGTGAAGAAACATTATCACAACCATTTAAAATATTTAAAAAGTAGTTTAGCATCATTCTCTATAATTTATTATCTTTGATATTACATAATTTATGCAATATGAGTTTAATCGAATGGAATGCCTCCAAACACAGTGTCAATATTAAACACTTTGATGCTGACCATCAAAAATTATTTGAGTTGTTTAACGATATCGCCGATAAAATGACGGCTGGTGAAGGAAATTCTATAATTTTATGTATATTATTAGAATTAAGAAAATATGGGAAAAAGCATTTTATTGCCGAAGAAGTGCTAATGGATAGATATGCATATCCAGAAACCTCAATCCACAAGCAAGAACATATTATTTTTACAGAAAAAGTGGATAGATTCATTGAAAGATATAAAGCGGGAGATAAGAAATTATCTATCGAATCGTTTTTTTTTCTTAAAGATTGGTTGAATAAGCATATTCTCGAAACTGATAAGAAATATGTGGATTTTTTTCACAAAAAGGGAATTGAATGAAATGTAAAAGAATTACATTTCTATTTTCTTTTGTAATAAATAAAAAAACCGCTTTGTTAGAGCGGTTTGAAACGTTTAATATTTCGAGAAAGTTTATTCCTGAAAAGGTTTAATAAGTTCAACTAATTCGGGCAAATCCATTCCTAAATCTTTCAAGCGTTCAATAGTAGGTATCCCATTTTTGGTCCAACCACGGCGTTTATAAACAGCATCCAATAATTTTTCATACTGCTCTTCCCTGAATTTTCTAGTAATAGCTACTTTTTCCTTTGATGATTTACCAGTTGGGTCAATACCAATTTTTTCTTTCATTTGTTTATCATAGCGTTCTGCCCTTGATTCGTATTCTTCAATTGTAACAGGACCAGCAGCACGATAGGGTTGTGCATCATATTTTCTTACCCCATAACCTCTTCTAAGGTTGAAAATCCTTTGGAATTGATAAACTCTTTCTGATTGGCGAATGATTTCATCTTTATCAATATTTAATCCAGTAACTGCATTAAAAATGGTAACATAATTATCCACATGTTCTGGAACTTTTGCAGGTTCGGAAGTTTGGGAATTGTTTACAGGTTCTACGTCGTTCCAAGGCAATTTACACAAACCATTTAATCCAAACCAAGTTCTAAACATTGGAAAATAATACAATGCTTCGGCTTTTGCTTCAAAAGTAGGAATTTGGTTGTTAACCATATCCATAAATATCAACCAGGCTTCATCGTGTTGAGGTCCTTTGTTGGTCATTGCATAACCACCTTGTTGTGCTAAAGATTCTTTTGATACATATTGCGAATACTCAAGTCCTTTGTTTTCCATACCAATATCTGTAAGAAATTGTTTATCGCCCCATCCTTTTTCTATAAACAATTCTTTCATTTTTCTAACACCTAGTCCTGCAATCAAACCAAAACCTTCACCTCTTGCAACTTGATGTAATAATTCCATCGCATCTGTGGCGTTACCAAAATTAAGTTTTAAACCGCCAGTTCTTTCTTCATTCAGAATGCCATTTTCATAACATTCCATCACAAAACCCAAGATAGTTCCCCAACTTATCGTACAAATACCATAAGTATCGCAATAAAAGTTTGCTTCTATAGTAAAATCAGGATTAAAAATACCTGCATTAGAACCTAAAGAAGAAGCAGTTTCGTATTCAGGACCATCCACAATTACCTTTTGGTTTTTATAAGGACCCGACCTTAATTCATAATTATCAACGCCTTTGGCACAAGCCATATTGCATCCTATCCAACAACCATCAGGAATATTTTGAGTAAATCTTTCTTTGTAAACATTGGAATGAACTTTGTCTGCATCGGGGTGATTGCCAAATTTGAAGTTATGGGTAGGAAACAAATCATAAGAATTCATTACATTGGTAAGGTGAGCGGTACCAATTTTGCGCATCTGGCATTGGCTGTCGTCCAAGTCTTTCATTTCTTTGTTAAAGCGTTTGCCTCTCTCCATAATGGCTTCGAGGTTTACCACATTATTAAGATTGCCTTTTACGCCCTCAATTTTACAAACAATAGCTTTTATTTTTTTATCTCTAAATACCGTACCAATACCACCTCTACCTGCTTGTTTGAGACGAACAACTTTTCTTTTCATATCATAAAAAGTAAAGTTTAACATTCCAATAAGGGAATGTTCGGCTGCAGTACCTGCAGAAACTACAGCTATATTTTTTTTATCTCTTTCGTCATCAGCAAACATTTCGGTTAGTTGTTCACCTATCACGTGACTATCAACTGCTTCGAGAGGTGCTTCAAATATTTCAACTTTACCAGTAATGCCATTAATGTATATGATAATTTCATTGCTTGCTTTGCCTTGTATTTCAATGGCATCGAAACCTGCAAACTTTGAGAAAGGACCAAAGAAACCACCCACATTACTGTCGATTACACTGTCGGTTTGTGGAGAAATTGAAACAACAATGGCTTTGCCTGTTCCAGAATATTGAGTAATACCACAAATAGGTCCTCCAGAAATAATAATTTCATTTTCGGGGTCGTTCCATTTGGTAGTTGGTTTGGTGCCATCCCACAATAACTTCAGTCCAAACCCTCTGCCACCAACAAATTTATCTTTCATAAATTGGGTAACTGGTTTTTCTTTTACAGTATTGTCGGACACATTGATATATAAAGTACGGTTATTATACCCTTTATCAATGGGAGCAAGTTTATAATTGAATTCCTTCAATAACTTGTGCTTGCTTTTAATTTCTATAATATTCATCTTTTGCCTCCTTAATTATTTGATTTTACAAAAATAGAAAATCTTAACAATAATAAAAAACAAACCTTCTTAAACAATGCTTTTTTAAATATAGTTCCCCTTTTCCATCAGTAATCATTTATTTCTCTTAAATAAACTACTAATTCTAGTAGTTTGCAATTATCCACACTATAGAGTACTAGGAAAATTTACCATCATAGAACCTTTGATAATTGAAGTAGAAAAAAATAAGCCAAATGAAGTAATTAATGAAATTATTTAAATTGGTAACAATGAATTAGGAATTCATGGTATTTTCCTCAAGCTATAATGTAAACAACTATAATTATATACTGCAAATCCTATCAATAACTTTTATTTCATATAAACAAAAAGCCCATACTCCAGAAGGAGCAAGGACTTTTGATTACTGGTAAAAAAGGAGGCAAATCCTTGAAGATATTACCAAGCAAAAGAATTTATAC
>MNXO01000132.1 GCA_001872995.1 Bacteroidetes bacterium CG2_30_32_10
TTAGATTTGATTTTTAATTATTAACCAAATATTATTATTATGAAAAAATTTTTTTTATTAACAATTGTGCTTTTAATTTTCATTTTTTCTTCTTCATTATTTTGTCAAACCAAAACTGATATTATTAAAGCAAAATATGTTTATTGCGAACTTATAGGTACCGCAAAATTTATGAGTAATAAAGTAACGGTTGTAGTTGATTATGGTGAAGAAAAAGGGTTTTTTCAAGGAAACGCAAAAATTAAAGATGAAGCAACTGGTAAAGTTCAATCTTTTAATTCAATGGTTGATGCATTGAATTATATGGGAAATGAAGGTTGGGAATTAGCACAAGCATATACAGTTACAATTGGTAATCAAAATGTTTATCATTGGCTTTTAAAAAAGGAAATTGAATAATAACAAACCTATTTGAATTTCTAAAACGCCCTAAGCACAATTGTTCAGGGCGTTTTTTTATATTTTAAACTAAAGTGATATCAAAAACTTATTTATTTGTATTTTTATCAAATAATACCGATTAGCGTTTCAAAATATAATTTCATTACGCTAAACTTTTGAAATTATTTGAAACGTCTATCGGCATTATACCAATGTAAGCGTTCTAATTCAACTTTGTCTTTTAGAACGCACATTGGTATTAAAAATTTAATTAGAAATGACCAAAATACTTATGAAAAATAGCTTTTTAACAACTTTATTAATCTTTTTCTTTGCTTGTGCTCATTCTCAGAACCCAACTCCAATTAGTGCTTTAACTAACCTTAAAAACAACATCAATTTATTAAAAAAAGACAAAGCATTAAAGCACGCATCTTGGAGTGTTTGTGTGATGTCTTCTAAAACAGGAAAAATCATTGCTGAATATAATAGCGAAATGGCATTGACGCCTGCTTCTACCATGAAGGTAATAACCACGGCTACTGCATTGTCTATTTTGGGTAGTAATTTTAAATTTAAGACCCAATTGGAGTATTCGGGAAATATTGATTCTTTGGGTACATTGCACGGCAACCTTTACATCAAAGGTGGCGGAGACCCTACTTTTGGTTCTGACCGATTTGCTAACACCAATGCAGAGGTTATTTTGAGCGATTGGATTGTGAAAATTAAATCAATAGGCATTAAAAAAATTGAGGGTAAAATAATCGCTGATGCTGCGATATTCGATAACCAATTTGTTTCACCTGATTGGACGTGGGAAGATATTGGCAATTATTATGGCACTGGAGCTTGCGGATTGTCTATTTTCGAAAATCAATATCATATTTATTTTAAAGCAGGTAAAAACATAGGAGACACCGCAACAATAGAAAGTATTTACCCCGAAATTCCTTACCTACAATTAATAAATAATGTCAAGACAGGTAAAGCAAACTCTGGCGATAATGTGATTATTTATGGCTCTCCTTTTTCTAATATACGCATATTGGATGGAACGGTTCCATTGGGCAAAAGTAATTATTCGGTAGAAGGCTCCATTCCTGACCCTTCTTTTTTCTTTGCCTATTATTTCAATAAAAAATTATCTGAAAATGGAATAAGTATCTCGCAATTGCCAGAAACAGTTAGAAATATGAAGCTTGATAAAAAATTTATAGATACTTCAAGGGTTTTAATTAGTACTTATTTTTCGCCAAACCTCGAAAGCATTGTTTACCATACCAACCTGAAAAGTGTAAATACATTTGCAGAACATTTATTAAAAATGATGGGAGTTAAGAAAGCCCAAGAAGGTTCTTTCGATGCGGGAACTAAAGTGGTTGAAGACTTTCTTGCTTCCAAAAAAATTGATATTGCTGGTTTCTCTATGAATGACGGAAGCGGTTTATCGCCTTTAGACAAAGTTACCACCAAACAAATGGCTGGTTTTCTGTTACAATTTATGAATGATGCGGGGTATGATGCTTTTTATAAGTCATTACCCATTGCAGGCAAAAGTGGGTCCATTGCATCGCTTTTTAAAGGAACTGTTGCTGAAAATAACCTGAGGGCAAAAAGCGGTTATTTATCGGGGGTTAGATCTTATGCTGGTTATGTTACCAATAAAAGCAAAGAGGTATTAACTTTCTCCATTATTGTTAATAACTATGATTGCAAACCCTTGGAAATGAAAACAAAATTAGAACAATTGATGCTTTTGATTGCTGAATTGGATTAAATCTATTGTTGATAAAATTTGTTATTGGATATTGGTATATTTGTAATTGAAATTTAAACAAATGGAAAAGTTAAAAAAAATTCTACTAATAATAGGAATTGTATGTGGTATTCTTGTTGCTTCTTATTTTGGAATTCTTATATTTAGATTTATTTGGGGAATCGTTGTATTTGGTATTTTTCTTTGTGGTGCAATTATTGGTTTTGGAATAGGAAGATTATTTCCTCGAAAACCCAAAAAGAAAGAGTAATTGATACCCAGCAGAAGTTGATTTTATTTGCTAGGAAGATAATTCCGATCCGACGGAACATGATTTTGATTACTGGGAAGATAATTCCTAACCGACGGAAGGTGATTACATCGCTCCGAAGATAAAAATGAAATAAAAAATGAGCTTCCCACCATTCTTTTTCATCAACTTACTAATCGAAACTATCTGCGAAGGAAAAGTTTGGTATAAAAAAGTGTTCGAAACTATCTGCGGAAGAAGCATTTTATGTTTAGGAGTAAAAGCAAAATGCTTCTAACTATCAGTTATGCTTATCTTACCATAAAAAAGCATTTAAATAACAATAGCAAAATGCTACTAACCGTGCTTTATATTCAAATAACCAACAATCTTGCTTTATTGATTGAACAAACGCACTAGAAAAGCAAACTTTTTTAACAAAAAAGGCATTGCTACAAACAATTATTCAATCCATTTGTTGATAAAAAGAAAGAAATTAAAACAACAGCCATTAAGCTTGTTAAACCAAAAAGAGGAGTTTTTAAACTATCTACCGACAAGATGTCTTATAATAAATTGAAACCAACTAAATACTGGCTTCTGCGAGTGAGAGATGTACCCATGTTTCGACCAAAAACATTCAAAAAAATAAAATCGTCTTATGATGATTTGTAATAATAAAATAATGTATTTTTACAAAAATAAATGTAATAGATTTAAATAAAGCCCTTTAAAAATGATAAGCTTTAGGTGGGTTTATTACATAAGTAAAAGAGTTATGTGCCATTCTGAGAAAGAACTTACCAACGACAAAAAATTAAAAAAAAAGACGTAAATTTGGAGCAATAAATTTGATAAAATGGAAATATTAGGTAACGATAAACATAAAATAATATACGCAGACGCATTGGTTGCATTAAAAACACTACCAGACAATTCTATAGACTTAATTTTTGCTGACCCACCTTACAATATAGGTAAAAACTTCAATGGGAAAATTGAAAAATGGGAAACAGAAGAGAGTTATTTAGAATGGTGCTATGAATGGCTTGACTTGTGCATACAAAAGTTAAAACCAAATGGTAGTTTTTATGTGATGACAGCAACACAATTTATGCCGTATTTTGACATTCATTTACGCAAAAAACTTACTATTCTTTCAAGACTTATTTGGTCTTATGACAGTTCAGGAGTTCAAGCCAAAAAATATTATGGTTCTATGTACGAACCAATTTTATTTTGTGTAAAGGATAAAAACAATTACACATTCAACACAAACGATATTTTAGTTGAAGCAATAACAGGAGCAAAACGCAAACTTATTGACTATCGTAAGGCAGTGCCAACAGTATATAATTCGGAAAAAGTACCAGGAAATGTTTGGGAATTTCCAAGGGTTCGTTATAGAATGGGCGAATACGAAAATCATCCAACACAAAAACCTATTTCGCTTTTAGAAAGAATAATAAAAGCAAGTTCCAACGAAAGTGATTTAGTTTTAGACCCTTTTTCCGGGACATTTACAACTTGCTATGTAGCAAAAGAATTGAAAAGAAATTCAATTGGCATCGAATTGCAAGATGAATATATAAAAATTGGGTTGAGAAGATTACAATTAGCCGAAGAATTTAAGGGCGAAAAATTGATGAAAGAAATACGAACTTTTGAAACCGAAAAAATAGCAACGCAACATAACCTATCCTTATTTGAACCTAATGGAACATATATTCACAGCAAATATTAAAGAAGTTTTACTCAGGAACTTTGGCGAAAATGCAGAAGACATTTTTGAAAAAAGCCAACTCATTCAATATATAAACGAAAAAACTCGTTCCGCAGGTCGTGGTTCAAAAGCAAGGTCAAGTTTTGCTAATCTTTATGCGATTTATGTGATTATTGAAGATTACATTGCAAATAATTTTGATAAAAACGAAGATTATTCAAAGTACGAGGGTGCGAAATTTTCAAATCTTTTAAGTAGGGCAAAAGAATTGCCTTTTGGAAGTAGTTTACAAAACCACGCCTTGAATAATCGTATGAACTCTGAATTTGAAAAATTCTTTCCTACTTCTGAATACAAACCTATTATAAGAGACCTAGTAACGAAAAAATATTGGATTAATGAAAATCTGTTAAATATTAAAATCGGCAAAGCCGATTTTAATATTGCAAGTTCAGTAATTGAAATAATCAACGAATATACAAAGACTAAACAAGATGCTTTTCAGCGTTTTGTGAAATCTTGTGAAGCATTACAAGTCATAGAAAATACTTCACCAATAGAAGTTGAAAACTTTATTATTGGACTTCTTGCACCTAATGTAGATGCACGCCTTTTTGAAATTGTCAGTTATTCCATTCTCAAATTTTATTATCACGACCAAACTATTATTTGGGGTTACGAGATGGATAATCTAAATACGGAGAACTTAAAACTTTATAAAACAGGACGAACGAATGCAAACGATGGTGGAATTGACTTTGTAATGAAACCATTAGGTAGATTTTTTCAAGTAACGGAAACTTTGGACTTTAAAAAATACTTCCTTGATATTGACAAAATTCAAAAATATCCGATAACTTTTGTAATTAAATCAGACGAAGAAGTTGAACCATTGAAACAGAAAATTAAAGACAATGCAAATAAAACATACCCAATCAATGCAATAGTTGAAAATTATATGGCTTGCATTGAAGAAGTGATAAATATCCCAATTTTGAACATCCGATTTAATGAAGCTGTAAAGCTAGGTTACTTAAATAATATTCTTGACGAAATTGTATTGCAAAGTAAAGTAGAATTTAACTATTCAAACGAAGATGACGAAGAATAAAGAACGGCACTTAACACGTATTTACTTTAAGTGGCGGGGAGTGGGTTGTTGGAAAGGACAGAAATAAGTATAAAATATTTGGCTCTTTGTTAATATTTGTAGTAAATTTCGCCACCGAACAGCAACCGCCAATCACGTTACCAATCATAATAGATAAAACCACGTTAACCTCATGGTTATAAATATTATTATAAAGATTCTTATTCTCATTGGTCTCGTTCTGCCAATAATAATTCTGACATTTAATAGAATCAGAAAAAACTATATAAACATTCTTTTGTTTTACGCTTATTACATTATCTGGTGTTTTTTCAACTCTCCACTTCGAGCGAACTTTGATATTTTTGACAGTAAGTGGAATTGGGAAGGTAAAATGATGGCATTTGTTTTCTCAATAATTTTTATTCTAGTTTTTAATAAAAGACTTCAGCCATACAACTTCTTTACTATACTACAAAAAGAGAAATCAACAAAACCAATATTTTTGGTTATAGGCATTATCCTGATACTCGCTACTATTTTTAGTTACTTCACTGGCGACAAAGTCGCATTTAGTTATGACACATTAGCGTTTCAGATAAGTATGCCCGGACTTGATGAGGAATTTGCACATCGTGGAATTATGATGGGTTTATTATGTTCTGCATTGCAAGATCATATAAGCATTGGTAGGATAAAAATAATTAGTCCAGCAGTATTGGTAACTGCGACACTTTTCGGATTAATTCATGGTTTTCCATTAACACCTTATTTGGACTGGAAATTTGATTATTTCTCATTTGTTTATACTTTTGTATTTGGTTTAATTTGGGGTTGGATGGTATTGAAAAGCAGAAGTATTGTAGCATCTACACTATCTCATAGCTTAACTAATTTTATTTCAACATTAATGACAATGATAAAATAGATTACGAAGGTAAGAAGCTATTGCTAAAAAGTTGGCTTTCATTGTTAAAAAATACACAGCATCAGATTGACAAAGGATTTTTTGCTGCATAAAGAAAGAAAAAATAAAAAATACCGACACACAAAACAGCATCCCGACATTATATCGAGACAAATGGCACAAGCCGACACCCAACCTAAGTTTGCAAAAGGGCTTGCGCACCTAAACAATCGGCGGACAGAAATGATGTAGCAAATTGATAGAAAAATGACAGAAAACAAAGAACACCAGGCGGTAATAAATGATTGCAAACCCTTGGAAATGAAAACAAAATTAGAACAATTGATGCTTTTGATTGCTGAATTGGATTAAGTGTTTAGTTTAGATATATTGGCTTAAAGCCTAAATACTTGATTTTACCTAATTTTAATTGTGATATTAAAATATAACCCTTGCTTAAGCTAGAAAGAGATACGAGTTAGTTTAACAAAAATATTTATAAAATATTCTACAGTGGAATATTTATTTTAGGTATTTCAATAGTAAAAGTGGTTCCCTTATCAGGAATACTAGCAACAGAAATACTACCGTGAAAAACTTCTTCTACAATTTTTTTAAGAATAGACAACCCAAGTCCACTTCCGCTAATGGCTTTGGTTTTTTCGTTTTTAATACGCATAAACTCTTGAAATAACTTGGGGATATCTTCTTCGCTCATCCCAATTCCAGTGTCGCTAACAGATATTTTTATTTTATTATTTTCTTCGCGAAGCACACAATTTACTTCTCCGTTGTCTTTATTATATTTTACGGCATTTGAAATCAAATTATTGAAAATAATTTCGATTTTTTCTGGTTCAGCAAGCAAAAAAATATGTTCGGGATTAGAGTCAATAAATATTTTTATATTTTTTTGAATTGCCATTGGGGTCATCGTATCTTTTGAAAGTGTAGCAATATCAACAATATCAATTTTTTTAACATCTAATGCTTTTTTGTTTGATTCGAGTTTAGTAAGATCGAGCATATCCATAATCAGCGTTCGCATACCACTAATGCGTTCCAAAGAGCGATTGAGCATTACTTCATAATCATCTATATTATTTCCAACTTGGCGGTCTTTCATAATTCTCAAATAACCTTCAATGGCGTTTATTGGAGATTTTAGTTCGTGCGATAGAACGGAAAGAAACTGGAAACGGACCTGCTTACCCTCTTTATTCAGTTTCTTTGTCATTCTTCGCAAATATAAGTTCTTGGTAATACCTTCCATTGCTGCTTTTAGTTCTTGAGGAGTAAAAGGCTTGGGTACAAAGTTATACGCCCCATTATTAGTTGCTTTAACTGCAAGGTCAAGCGAAGCATAAGAGGTAATCATCATTACACTACAATCAAATTCTTTTTTATTGATATACTCGAGCACTTCAATGCCATCCATTCCTGGCAACTTATTGTCAAGAAGTACGATGTCAGTATTATTTTTATCAATTATTTCAATGGCATCTTCACCCGAACCCGCTTCTTGTAGCTCGAAAGTGAACTCTTCGTCTAGAAAAGGAAAGTCAACAAAATAATTTGATAGAATTCTTTTGATACCAGAACGAATACCTGGTTCATCATCTACAATCAATACTTTTAAAGTTGCCATAGTCTTGAAATTTATATTTTTAGGAGTTTCTTTATTTCCATTTGTAACTGTTCGGGTCTGAGTCCTTTTTCGAGATACAAATCGGCTTTGATCCATTTTTTTTGTTCCTCTGATTCTAATCCGAACATCATTCCGGTATCAGCAGTTACGCCAGTTATTATGATAACTGGAACTTCAGGATATTTCTTTTTTAGTTTATAACTAAGAATGAAGCCACTATCGCGATTGTCCATCATTAAATCAAAAATAGCTAAGTCGGGTTTTGTTTTCTCAATAATACTTTCAGCATCTTTTTGAGTTTCGGCAGTGATTACCTTCATACCAATTTTGGTAAGTTGAAGTGAAAGCTGAGTAATGATATCCATATCATCGTCAGCTATTAAAACGGTTTTGTCTTTTAATGTATTCATCATTTTTTATAATTTTGTTCTTGGAATAATAATTTTAAATGTTGTTCCTGTTTGTCCTTTTGTTATATCGGTATTAGATTCGACAGTAATTTGACCTCTGTGCATTTTCACAATTCCATATATTAAAGGAAGCCCTAAGCCAGTTCCTTTTCCAATTGGTTTTGTGGTAAAGAAAGGAGTATATATTTTTTCCATATTTTCAGGAGAGATACCTGTCCCGTTATCCTGAAAAAAAAATTCTATTTTATTACCAACTTCGTTAAGTGTAATTTTTAGATTTCCGCCATCTGGAGACATGGCTTCAATTGCATTTTTCTCCATATTTGTGAGTACTTGCATCCATTGGTCAGCATCAATTTCAACTATTTTGTTTTTAAGATTTGAATCACAGATTACTTTTATATTTTCTGGTATAATGATAGATTCAATGCTATGTTGAACAAATTGTTTTATATCAACTGAGGTATAATGAACCTGATTTTTTCTAGCAAAATTGAGCAAGCCTCCAACAATTTTTTTGCATCGTTCTGCTTGTTCGGCTATAAGTTTTAAATCGTCCTTAATTGGGTTGTTTTCTATTTGTTCGTCAAGTAGTATGTTGCTATACATTGTAATAACACCAAGCGGATTATTTAGTTCGTGAGCAATACCCGCAGAAAGTTGTCCCATTGTGGCAAGTTTTTCCGACTGTTTTAGTGATTGTTGAGCCGAAGCAAGATTATCGTTAGAAACATTAAGCTCTTTTACTGATTTATGAAGTTTTTCAATGGTAAAAGGGAGACACATTTCTGTTTCAGCCAATCCTTCAATAATAGCGACTGCATGATCAACGCAAGTGTCATATCCACAGGCACCACAATTTAATTGGTCTTCTTCAGAATTTTTCCCCATTTTCAATAGTGTACTTTTTATTAAATCATCTGAAGGCAATGGAATTCGTCTGTCAGCAGAAGAAAAATTTTGAGAAAAATCAATCTCTTTAAACGTATTAAAATCTTCATTCCATTTCTTCACATTGAGCTGTTCTATTTTTTCTCTTACATAATTTCTGATGCTTGCAGTTTTTGTATATAGAGAACCTCCGTTTGTCATTCCTGGTC
This sequence comes from Bacteroidetes bacterium CG2_30_32_10, assembly GCA_001872995.1. Lineage (GTDB taxonomy): Bacteria > Bacteroidota > Bacteroidia > Bacteroidales > CG2-30-32-10 > CG2-30-32-10. The sequence goes on from MNXO01000132.1 coordinate 9,269, forward strand.
CCATAATGCATCCTTGACAACAAAGCAGTTCTAAGTGTTGAGAAGCACTTAATTCGCCTTCAAATTCTTTGATAGCTTCTCTAAAATTAACTCTACCCGAAGCAACAATAATGTTTTCTTCACAAATATCATCTGTTTTTTTAATAGAATGAAGTTTGCCTCTTGAAATAGGGAAAATAGCAGCTTTATTGCCAATTGGTCCATCAAATTCGCTACCTTCAATGCCTTCGGAGGTGATATTGTTTAATCGGAATAATTTTCTTAATTCAATAAAAGTTAGAACTACATCTATTTCAAAAGATTCCGCTTTTTTAGCAATACAAGGACCAATAAAAACAGTTTTAGTCTCTTTACCATATAAATTTTTTACAACCCTTGCCATAGCTACCATTGGTGATACAACGGGCGCTAAAGAATTGGTTAACTCAGGATAATAATGTTTAATATAGTACACAATTGCTGGACAATCGGACGAAATAGTATGTTTTGCATTTTTATTATCGAATATTTTTTTGTATTCATTTGCTACCAAATCAGCACCAAAAGCCACTTCTACCACATAATCAAACCCGAGCTTTTTTATCATTCCTATCAGAATTTTGTAATCTTTAATTTCAGTAAATTCGGCAGGAAAACTTGGGGCTAAACAAGCAACTTTAATGCCATTTTATTTCAGTATATTGGTTGCATCTTGCGTTGTATTTAAAAATACTTTTGCATGCTGACTACATACTCTGGTGCAATTGCCGCATCCAATGCAGCGAGAAGAAATAACCTCGGCTTGTCCATTAATAATTTTAATAGCTTTAACAGGACACTCTCTAACACAGGTATAACAAACCTTGCACCTGTCTTTGACGGTGAATACGAGTTCGTTATTTATCCTGCTTGTCATTGTTATTTAAATATAAAGTTTATAATAAAACATCTCTTTTTTGATAGCTTGTATGAAGCAATTCGTGGCTCTTATGTCCGAGCGGTTTAATTAGAAAATTTTCATACAATTCAATAATTTCGGGGTTTTTGTGCGATACTTTTAATGTTTCGCGTTCATCAATTTCATATAATGAATTCATTCTTGATTCTATTGTTGATTCGGATGAACCAATACGTTGACCTCCGCCTGCAATACAACCACCTGGGCATGTCATTACTTCAATAAAATGAACATCATTTTTCCCATTTCTAATTTCTTCGATGAGTGAAGCTGCATTTGCTAAACCACTAACCACTGCAACTCCAATTTCCAAATCATTAATACGAATTTTAGTTTCTTTTCTTCCTTTTAAGCCTCTAACAGCAGAAATTTTGAAATTAGTTAATTCGTTACCGGTTAATTTTTTGTAAGCAGTTCTTAATGCAGCTTCCATAACTCCTCCAGTCGCTCCAAATATTTTACCCGCAGAACTTCTTAAACCTAAAGGCGAATCGGTAAGCTCGGGTTCAATATTTTTTAAATCGATACCATAAAGTTTAATCAATTCAATCAATTCTCGAGTAGTTATTACAATGTCCACATCATTAATTCCTTTTCTACTCATTGTATTGCGTGTTGATTCAAATTTTTTGGCAGTACAAGGCATTATTGAAACCGAAATGATATTTTCTGGTTTTAAATTAGCTTTTTCGGCAAAATAACTTTTAATGATTGCTCCAGTCATTTGCTGTGGTGATTTGCATGATGATAAGTTTTCAATAAAGTCGGGTGCAAATTCTTCTGCATATTTAACCCAAGCAGGGCAACAACTGGTAAACATTGGCATTGTTCTGCCATTAGTGATACGGTCAATCAATTCAGATGCTTCTTCCATAATGGTAAGGTCTGCTCCAAAAGTGGTATCAAACACAAAGTTGAATCCCATTTTACGAAGAGCCGAATTTAATATTCCATTAATATCTTTGCCAGCTTCCATTCCAAATTCCTCTGCAATAGAAACTGAGATAGAAGGTGCATACTGAACGACTACTGTTTTTTCTTTTTGATTTATTGCCTCTTGAACCAAATGCACTTGGTTCCTTTCTGTAAGAGCTCCAGTTGGGCATACCATGATACATTGTCCACAATTAACACAACTGGAAGTGTTTAACCCTTTTCCCATGGAAGTTCCAATCACCGTTTTACTTCCTCTATTAATATATTCAATGCAAGCAACACCCATTACTTCTTCGCATACACGTACACAACGACCACATAAAATACACTTTTCAGGGTCTCTAATTATACTAGTACCAGAATGGTCTAGTTTGAAACTATTTTTGTGACCACGAATACGTCTTTCGATTACGTGGTATTCTTTTGAAAGACTTTGTAATTCACAATTCCCATTTCTTGCACAATAAAGACAGTCGTCGGGATGATTCGAGAGCAGTAATTCAATAATGGTTTTGCGAGCTTCGGTTACTTTTGGAGAATGAGTTAATATTTTCATTCCTTTATTTATAGGGAATGAACAAGAGCTCACTAATTTGGAGCTTCCTGCAAGTTCAACAACACATAATCTGCATGCTCCCGAAGGAATAAAATTTTTCATGTGGCACAAAGTAGGAACTTTAATGCCATTTCTATTGAGGGCTGTTAAAATGGTTTCGCCTTCATTTGCCTCTATTTGTTTTCCGTTTACTTCTATTTCAATACTCATAATTTGTAATATTAAATCATTTCAATTGCGTTAAAATTGCAAACACTTTTACAGGTTCCGCATCCGATACACTTATCGTCTACGATAAAATGGGGTGTTTTTTTACTTCCTATTATTGCGCCAGTAGGACATTTCTTTGCACAAACAGTGCAACCAGTACATATATCAGGGTTTATTTTGAATTTGCGTAATTCAGTACAAGTTTTTGTTGGACAATTGCGTTCAAAAATATGTTCTTCATATTCTTCTCTAAACCATTTCAGGGTGCTAAGAACAGGATTTGGGGCTGTTTGTCCTAACCCACACAAAGAAGTTTCTTTGATAATATTGCCTAATTTTTCAAGTTGCATTACTCCTTTCATTCGTTCAAGCGCTGTGTTTTCTCCATTATTTAATGGCTTTGAAGTAATACTTTCGAGTATTTCGAGCATCCTTTTAGTGCCTTCTCTGCATGGAATACATTTACCACAACTTTCTCGCTGAATAAAACCCATAAAGAATTTTGCTACGTCCACCATACAGTTGTCTTCGTCCATTACAACCAGTCCTCCTGAACCCATCATTGCACCAGCAGCGATTAAAGATTCATAATCAATCTTAATTTCTAAGTTTTGTTCAGTAATGCAACCACCCGAAGGACCGCCTATTTGGACTGCTTTAAATTTTTTATTGTTAGGAATTCCGTCTGCTATATCAAATAAAATTTCACGAATAGTTGTTCCCATCGGGATTTCTACTAAACCTGTATTTTTAATTTTCCCTGATAATGCAAATACTTTAGTACCTTTACTGGTTGGGGTTCCAATAGCGCTAAACCATTCCCATCCTTGTGCCATTATTTCAGAAATATTTGATAATGTTTCAACATTATTAATAATAGTAGGTTTTCCAAATAAGCCACTAATTGCAGGAAATGGTGGGCG
>MNXO01000001.1 GCA_001872995.1 Bacteroidetes bacterium CG2_30_32_10
ATCAATCAACCACATTAACTTATACATTGGATAAGTCAAGCAATGTAAGCTTAATTGTTTACAATTCTTATGGCAAAGAAGTAAATGTGTTGGTAAACAACAGCAAGCAAAGCGAAGGATTACATAATGTAGTTTTAAGCGGAAGCAAATTGAGATCAATCAACCACATTAACTTATACATTGGATAAGTCAAGCAATGTAAGCTTAATTGTTTACAATTCTTATGGCAAAGAAGTAAATGTGTTGGTAAACAACAGCAAGCAAAGCGAAGGATTACATAATGTAGTTTTAAGCGGAAGCAAATTGAGTGCTGGTGTTTATTATTGCGTACTTAAAACTGATGGCAATGTAATTACTAAGAAAATTACTATTACCAAGTAATTGCAATTGTTTCTTTTAATAAAAAACCCCTACATTTTGTGGGGGTTTTTTATTAAAATTTTATTTATTTGATTTTAGATAAGCTGAGTAATAATTTATAATTTTGCAAAACATTTTACTTCTTAATAAAAATAGATTCGTTTAAAACAAATATATTAGTAAGTTGCAACATTTTCATGTTATATAAAGTGCGTGAATAGTAGATTTATATAATAAAGAAATATATATAAACCAATGAAAAGAAAACTTTTAATTAGAGATTTGACCCTTAGAGATGGACAACAATCTTTGTTTGCTACCAGAATGACCCAAGCGCAAGTAGATAGAGTACTTCCTTATTATAAAGAAGCTAATTTTTATGCTCTAGAAGTATGGGGCGGAGCTATTCCTGATTCTGTGATGAGGTATTTGAATGAGAATCCTTGGGAAAGATTAGAAACAATTAAAGAAGCGATTGGTGATGTTTCTAAATTAACAGCCCTTTCGAGGGGAAGAAACTTGTTTGGCTATAATCCTTATCCCGATGAGGTGATCGAAGGCTTTAATAGAAATGCTGTAAAATCAGGCATTGGTATTATGCGAATATTTGATGCTTTGAATGATGTGGAGAATATGAAGTCCACTATCAAATTTGTTAAGAAAAATGGTGGAATTGCAGATTGTACCATTTGTTATACTGTGGACCCTAAGTTTAAAACAAAAGACCACGTTAAAGCGCTACTACATTCTAAGTTATTGCCTCACAATATCTTTACAGATGAATATTTTGTTGATAAAGCAAAAGAATTAGAAAGCCTTGGTGCTGATATGGTTTCGGTAAAAGATATGGCTGGGCTTATTCCTCCTAATAGAACCGCTAGAATAATAAAAAAATTAAAAGAAACGCTTACTATACCTGTTGATTTTCACACCCATTGTACGCCTGGTTTTGGCTTAGCCTCTACATTAATGTCTATTATCAATGGGGTTGATATTGTAGATACTTCGATATGGTGTTTTGCTGGTGGTCCTGCGGCTCCTTCGTTTGAAATTATTCAACTATTTTGTAACAAACTCAATATTGATACAGGTGTAAATCTTGATGCGGTGGTTAAAATAAATAATGAACTTAAAGAAATACGCAAAGAACTTGCTCCTTTTGACAGTTACCAAGATAGAATTCCCATCGATTTTGATATTACCAAAGATAAATTGCCAGCAGAAATTGAAAAACTTTTTGAGGATGCCATTTTGTATGCACAAACAGGCAAACAAGCAGAGTTATTGGAGGCATGTTATCAAATAGAAAAATATTTCAACTTTCCCGAACCTGATGAAAATGTAAAGTTTGCCGAAATTCCGGGAGGGATGTACACCAATATGTTGGCACAACTAAAACAGTTAAAACTAGAAGCATTATTGCCAAGAGTATTAGAAATAATACCTACGGTAAGACTTGCTGCTGGTTGCCCCCCATTGGTAACTCCAACAAGTCAAATTGTGGGTGTGCAAGCGGTAAATTGTGTTATTGATGAAAACAAAGGCATGCCATACTATACCACCAAGTCAATTCAATTTGTAAATTTAGTAAAAGGTTCTTATGGCAAAACGCCTATACCTATTAATCCTGAATTTAGGCTGAAAATTGCGGGTGTTAAAGAAGAAACTCCCTATAATCCATCTTATCATAGAAAACCTGAAAATCCTATTTTTGAAGAATATGGTGGTGTTAAGTTAGCAAATAATGAAAAAGAAGAATTGCTTCTTGAGCTTTTTCCTTCAGTAGCTAATAAATACTTAAAAGATAAAATTGAAGAAAAATATTTGGCTGAAATATATTGCGTTGAGGAAGAAAAGAGAAAAAAAATCGAGGAGGAGAAAGCTAAATACGCACACCTAACCCCTGAAGAGAAAGAACAACGATTGTTACACGGATTATATAACTACAATTGGACTACTTTTGGTAAATACGAATAAAGTTTCAATTAACAACATTTATATATAATCCATTTAATGTTAAAAGACCTCACTGTTGGTAAAGAGAGTAAGCTAATATTATTATTTGCATTACCTATGCTTTTGGGTAATGTATTTCAACAACTTTATAATATTATAGATAGTATTATTGTTGGTCAATACCTTGGCAAAGAAGCATTGGCTGCAGTTGGCGCTTCTTTTCCTGTTATTTTTGTTTTAATATCCTTAATAATTGGGATTTCTTCAGGTTCAACTATTATTATTTCTCAGTATTTTGGTGCTAAACAATATGACAATGTTAAGCGAGCCATAGATACGATGTTTATTATGCTATTCTTTGCTTCTTTAGCTATAACTTTTATTGGGATTGCTTTTAGTCACACCATATTCAACCTAATGAAACTTCCCGCAGAAATAATGGATTCGGCAATTTTATTTTTTAACATAATAATTAGTGGGGTAATATTGCTCTTTGGGTTTAATGGGACTTCTGCCGTTTTACGCGGATTAGGTGATTCAAAAACCCCATTATATTTTCTAATTATTTCTACTATTTTAAATATTATTCTTGTAATACTTTTTATTGTTGTTTTTAAGTGGGGTATTGCTGGTGCAGCTATTGCTACACTTATTTCTCAGGGTGTTTCGTTTGCACTTGCCGTAATTTACTTAAATAAATACTATACAATTATTAAATTTTCATTTAGAAACATTGTTTTTGATAAAGATATTTTTAATAAAAGTCTTAAAATTGGGATCCCATCTGGTTTGCAACAAACTTTTGTTGCTATTGGTATGATGGCATTGATGAGAATTGTTTCTGACTTTGGTACAAATACCATAGCCGCTTATACAGTTGCCGGTAGAATTGATTCTTTTGCTGCGATGCCTGCAATGAATTTTTCCATGGCTTTATCTACTTTCGTTGGGCAAAATATTGGAGCCAATAAAATTGATAGAGTTAGAAAAGGATATGTAGCTACTCTTTGGATGACGGGTATTCTTTCGGTTATTGTTACATTATCTGTGTATTTTTTCGGAGGACAAATGATGTCGCTTTTTACTTACGACCCTGAAGTGATTCGCATTGGTAAATCCTATCTAATTATTGTTAGTTCTTTTTATATTCTTTTTTCTTTTATGTTTGCAAATAATGGAGTGATGAGAGGAGCAGGAGACACACTGATACCTATGTTTATAACTTTGTTTTCACTATGGTTGCTGCGAATTCCATTTTCTTATATTATATCAGCTCGCATAGGTAGCGATGGTATTTGGTGGAGTATCCCTTTAGCTTGGTTTTTTGGCTGTTTGCTTTCCTATATATATTATAAAACTGGAAGGTGGAAGCGTAAAGCTGTTATTAAACACCCAATAATCGAAGAAATGCCAATTGTGGAACAACTTCCTGATTGATATTTATTGATTACTTCGTATTGCTTCTACAGGATTTAACCTTGATGCTGAATAGGCAGGAATTAAACCAGAAATTAAGCCAATAATGGTAGATAAGACAATACCAAAAAGAATGTTGCCTTGAGATAAGCTAATTGAAAAATCAAAAACATAGGTAGCTATTAATGTTCCTGCAAATATTAAAAACAATCCTATAATTCCCCCCATTAAACAGAGAAAGATAGATTCGAAAAGAAATTGAAACAATATAAAGTAGTTTTTTGCACCTAATGATTTTTGAATGCCAATAATATTGGTTCTTTCCTTAACAGAAACGAACATAATATTTGCTATTCCGAAACCTCCAACTAGTATCGAAAAGCCACCTATTATCCATCCAACAATTTTTATAATTTTGAAAATATCTTCCACTCCCTTTGTAAGCAAGCTTGATTCATTTAAAGCAAAATCGTCTTCTACCGATGGTTTAAGTCTTCTTACTGATCGCATTACACCTGTTAATTCATCTTTTAATTCTTCATTCGATACATTTGTTTTCGCTTTAACCATAATGGTTGGGTCGAACCCTTCAAAATTAAGGTCTATAAGGTTTTTAGCAAAATTGATAGGAATAACCACCATTTTATCGGCACTATTACCAAAAGTACTTTCACCTTCTTTTTTTAAAACCCCGATTACTTGAATTTTTCTTCCTAAAACTTTTATTTCATTTCCAATAGGGGCAGCACTTGAGAATAATCCTTCTGCAATAGTATTCCCAATTAATGCAACGTTTCTGCCTCCTGCAAGCTGAGAATAAGTGAAATACCTTCCATCAACAACATCTACAGTCTGTACTTTTTCGTAATCATCTGATACGCATAATATTGTTGCATTTTCAACGCTATTACCTGTTTTTTCTACGGTTTTAGACATAGAAAGCAAAAAAGCGCTTGCTTCTGCCGTATTACATCTTCTCCTTATTTCTTCTACTTCGCTGGGCTTTGGAACAGGTCGTTTCATATATTTCCACCAAGGATAGTCGCCGCCAAATGACCAAGGCCATTTGCCAACCAATATTACATTGTTTCCCAAAGACTCAAAACTTTGCTTTATTTGTGTTTCCATTGAATCAACTACCGTAAAAACAGAAACAATTGCAAAAATACCAATAGTAATACCCAACAATGATAATATTGTTCTAAGTTTATTAACTATTATTGCCTGAAAAGCAAATATATAGCTTTCTCTAATTAATCTTGCAAATAAAACTGTTTGATTTTTCAACTTTTTGTTGTTAAATGTTTAATCTTTTGCATTAATTTGGTAGAATAAATAAAATCGTTAATTTCTTTATTCTCTGTTATCAGAATATCATCGTGGTCGCCTTCCCACCATAGCTTTCCGTTATAAATAAAGGCAATTTTATCCCCAATCTCAATCACGGAATTCATATCGTGTGTATTGATAACTGTTGTTATTTGGTATTCTTGCGTTATTTCTCTAATTAAATTGTCTATTACAATTGAGTTTTTTGGGTCAAGCCCCGAATTAGGCTCATCGCAAAAGAGATATTTAGGTTGAGGTGAAATAGCTCTTGCAATAGCCACTCTTTTTTTCATTCCTCCACTCAACTCTGATGGAAATAGCTTGTTGCTGTTAGTTAAGTTAACCCTTTTAAGGCAAAAGTTAGCTCTTTCTCTTTGTGCTTCTATTGGCATTTCTGTAAACATAGATAGTGGAAACATTACATTTTCTTCAACAGTCATTGAATCGAATAAAGCAGAACCTTGAAACAGCATCCCTATTTCTTGCCTTAATTGTTTGCGTTCAGTAAATCCCATTTTTGTTAAAGGGCGTTCATCATAAAAAATTTCTCCTTCATCTATCTGAAGCAAGCCAACCAAGCACTTCATTAAAACTGTTTTTCCAGAACCACTTTGCCCGATAATCAAATTTGTTTTACCACGTTCAAAAAGCACAGAAATATTGCTTATTACCTGATGGTCAAAAAAACGCTTTGATATATTAGCAACTTCTATCATGACAACAAGAGTTGAGTAAGTATTAAGTTAAATAGAATAATCAAGATGCTGGCATGAACAACTGCTTTGGTACTTGCTTTCCCAACTTCCAGAGCGCCACCTTCGGTGTAATATCCTTGGTATCCAGCAACAGAGGTTATGATAAAAGCAAAAACAACAGTTTTTATCAAAGCATAAAAAACTTCAAATGCCTTAAAATAAGATTGAATTCCAAATACATAAGTATCAGGAGTTACCGATTGACCTCCAGCACAAGCTATCCAACCACCAAACAAACCAACAAACATACTAATTGTAATAATAATAGGATTGATGAGCATAGCTGCCACAATTTTTGGAAGAATGAGATAACCTGCTGGGTTAATTCCCATTATTTCGAGTGCATCTATTTGTTCGGTAACTCGCATAGTACCAATTTCAGAAGCAATACGTGAACCTACTTTGCCTGCTAAAATTAAACTAATAATGGTTGGCGAAAATTCTAATACTAGCGATTGACGAGTAGTGAAACCTACTGTATAACGAGGAACCAAAGGGCTATCTATATTATATGCAGTTTGAATAGCCACTACAGCACCCATAAATATTGAAATAATAATGACTATACCTAAAGAATCTAATCCAATATTGTTTATTTCTAAAAATATTTGCTTTCGATAAATGGAGGCTTTTTCGGGGCGACGCAATACTTGTCGGAGTAATATAAAATATCTTCCTATATGATATAGTAGTTGCATTTGAACATTTTTTTGCGAAGTTAATGATTTCTTGACAATTTTAATTATCAGAAAATTTCTTTAATACTAAATTTTAATCAAAGTTTTTATTCTGTTTTCATTTATATTTATTGTTGTCCGATAAAAATAAGTAAATTTTTTTAAATCATGCTCATCTCATGTTTTTATAAATTTAAGCCACATAAGGGGCTTTAGTTTGTTGTTGATTACAAATTTTACCAATATCTTGTCCCCATAGGGACAAAAGGTCGGTAGAATAAGCATAAACGAAACATTTTACGTGCCGTAGGTACGTAACATTTTTTTTATCGGACAACAATGATAAAATATGAAATTTAATCCCTAATTAATTATTGGTATCTGTCTTATAAAACCTTCCTGTAAAGAAATAAAGGTTTCGGTACTCACAATCTCTTGAATAGATTGTATCTTTTCGATGATTATGTTTTTTAAATGCTCATTGTCTTTGGTATATATCTTTATTAGTAATGAATATTTTCCTGATATATGATGACATTCTACGATTTCGGGTATCTGAGTTATCTTTCTATAAACCTCCTCGTGAGATTTGGTAGTTAGTAAATTTACTTGTATGCCTATAAAAGCACAAGTTGAGTATCCCATTCCTTTATGGGATAAGTTAAATTGAGAACCAGAAATTATTTCTGCATTCATCAATCGTTCTACCCGCTGATGTATGGCTGCTCCAGAGACTTTGCAGCTTCTGGCAATATCCAAGTAAGGTTTTCTGGCATTTTTAGTTAGTATTTCAAGAATTTTCTTATCCATACTATCAATTTGAAAGTTATTACTCATATTTTGAATTGTTAAGTTTCATAATTTGTATAAAAATACGATATTAGTTTTAATTTGAAATCAAAAAGTGTGTAAAATGTAAATTTATATCAAATAATTTGTATAATAATTAATAAACTGATATTTTTGTTTCCTATTATTTAAAAAATTTATTAATACACTTAATATTTATAAAATATGAAATTTGAACCTGCAAGCAACATTCAAGACCTTTTACAATTTGGTGAACATGGCGATGTAAATCCATCCATCACCGATTCTGCTACATATACGTTTATGCAAGCCAAAACAATGTCAGATACCTTCGAGGGAAATGCAGAGGGTTGTTTTTTATATTCTCGACATTGGAATCCTAGCAATAAATATCTTGCAGATGCTTTGGCAGCAATGGAAGGAACTGAAGCTGCCTGGGTTACTGCTTCTGGAATGGCAGCTATAACCACAGCAATACTTCAAATATGCAATTCGGGTGATCATATTGTTTCGAGTATGACTACTTATGGCGGTACATTTGCGTTTTTGAAAAACTATTTGAAAAAATTTAATATTGATGCTACTTTTGTAGATATTACAAATCTTAAAGCAGTTGAAGGAGCAATAAAACCAAATACTAAAATAATTTATACTGAAACAATGACCAATCCGATGTTGCAAATTTCGGATATCCCTGAACTTGTTAAAATAGCGAACAAACATAATATTAAATTGGTTGTTGATAATACATTTACTCCAATGATTGTAGCTCCAGCCAATATGGGGGCTCATGTTGTTGTTTATAGTATGACCAAATTTATTAATGGCAAAAACGATTGCATTGCTGGGGCAATTTGCGGAACTCAAGAATTTATTAATTCATTGTGCGATGTGAATGCTGGTACTGCTATGTTGCTTGGTCCTGTATTAGACCCTATGCGTTCATCTAGCATTCTTAAAAATATGCATACGCTTCATATTCGTATGAAACAACATAGTAAAAATGCACAATACCTTGCTGATAAATTTAAAGAAATAGGTTTAAAGGTTAGTTATCCTGGATTGAAAGAACATAAAGGACACGAAACCCTAACAAAAATTATGAATCCTGAATTTGGTTTTGGCGGTATTTTGTCTATAGACCTTGTAACTTCAGAAAGAGCAAGTCAATTTATGGAAATGATGGAGTTGGAAGGAGTAGGCTATCTTGCAGTGAGCCTTGGTTACTTTAAAACATTATTCAGCAATTCTGGGAAAAGCACTTCATCCGAAGTTCCTGAAGAAATACAACACGAAATGGGCATGTCCGATGGTTTGGTTCGTTATTCTGTTGGTTTAGATAACGATATTGAAAGAAGTTATCAGAAAATGCTTAAATGTCTTAAAAAATTGAACATCATATAACGTTTAGCCTTTATTATAATTATTATTAATAAAGAATAAATGATTTGAGTATTGTTTTGTCTTATTGAGTGCAGCGAAGCGGCTAATATTATTACTAAATGCTTCGCTGTATTTAATTTATGAAAAATGAAGTTGTATAAAGAAATGTTCTTATTAGAAAAAGCAAACTATCAGAACCCTTACAATTAGAACTATCCCAAAAACAGCCAAGGTAATTCCAACTATTCGGTTCAACCAAGTAATTACGTGTAGGTTAAGAAATTTTTTTACTTTTATTGCAAGATAACATTTAACGACATCTGTTAATAGAATGGTACCAAGTGTGCCAGAGAAGAAAAATATTAGACTTTTATGGTCTAAGCCATAATTGGAAGTGGCAAAGCTAACGACACCAATCCAAAAAATAAGTAAGAATGGATTAAGCGTATTCATCAAAAATCCTTTGCCAATATAAGCAATTATTTTGGGTTTCTTAGCTTTTGAATCCACGCTTCTATTAACCCTATCACCCAGCGATGGTTTTCTTGTAAATGTGACCACCCCAAACACAATAAGAATGATACCACCTACGATACCTATTGATAATTGGTTTTCAGGATTGTCGAAAATTTGCATAAATCCGAAATAGCACAAAGAAATTAACGAGAAATCGCTAATCAATATACCTATTGCAAGTAATACACCTGCTTTAAACCCACGATAAATACTTGTTTGCAATAAAGTAAAGAAAGCAGGTCCCAAAATAATTGCGACTGTAAATCCTAATAATATGCCTTTAAACAAAGAATAAATCATATATAACTTTAGTGTTGTTGTTTATATTTTAATATATGCTCTTCCCATTCTTTAATTTGTTGGTTCTTCAATACACGCGGAAACTTATTTTGACCACCTTCTTTACCTTTCTGTCTCATCCAGTCATAGAAAACATCTGAAGGTAATATTTCGACTGTTACATCTTTGATTGCCGCAATTCGTTCAACGCGATAATCGTCATTAAGTGATTTTAGGCTTTCATCAATTTTTTGTTTTGCTACTTCTGGCGATATTTCTTTATCTATACCAAGATACCACTTATGTGCAAACATAGAATCGCATTTAATACCCGCTACTGTAAATTCTCGAATATCAAGATTTAATTCATCGTCTAACATTTTAACTGCAGTGTTCATATTCTCTTGCGATAAATGTTCACCACATAAACTTAGAAAATGCTTGGTTCTTCCCGTTATTTGTAATTCATTTTTTTCTAAAGAAGTAAATTTAATAGTATCTCCAATTAAATATCGCCAAGCACCAGAGCATGAAGACAGGAGTAGTGCATATTCCTTGTTTTCTTCTACATCTTTGATAGTAAGTGTTTGTGGACTTTCAATTATATTGCCATCCGAATTAAAATTTGTTTCGTTAAAGGGAACGAATTCATAAAAAATGCCATTATCAAGCACAAGCTCCATAGATTCTGTATTGGGGCGACTTTGAAAGGCTATAAATCCTTCGGATGCCAGATATGTTTCTATATATGTGATTGGGTGTGATAAGAGTTTTTCAAATCCTTTCATAAAAGGAACAAAGGAAACTCCACCGTGTACATATATTGATAAATTTGGCCAAATATCGTGTATTGTTTTAACATCATAATATTTAATAATGCGTTCCATGAGAATTTGTAACCAAGCAGGCACTCCAACAATTACACCAATATCCCAACTTTTTGCATTTTTAACAATTTCGTCAAGTTTTGTAGACCATTCTCTTTCTTTTGATATACGTTTGCCTGGTTTGTAGAAATGTTGAAACCAAAAAGGAAGATTTCCTGCAGTAATACCAGACAAATCGCCTTCATAATAAGTACCGTTATACTGCAAATGAGTACTTCCGCCAAGCATTAATATTCCTTTCTGGTAAAACTCATTAGGAAAATCATATTTTGCAAGAGAAATTATTTGACGGATACTTATTTTCTTTATTGCCTTAATCATGTCATTGGTTACGGGTATATATTTGCTTGATGCCTCTGAAGTGCCAGAGCTTAAAGCGAAATATTTGACTGAACCGGGCCAACAAACATAAGATTCTCCTGTTAATGTTCTGAACCACCATTGTTTATAAATGGAATTGTAGTCGTGAACAGGAACGTTATTTTGAAATGATTTTACTATATTTTTATTTTTAAGAATTTCCCAAAAATGATAATGTTCGCCAAACGCAGTTTCGTTGGCTCTTCTGAGCAACCTTTTTAAAGTTCTTTTTTGAGATTTGTAAGCATCGTTGGAACTAATGTCTGAAAATGTAGGAATTATGCTTCGTAATTCTATTGCTCTTTTAATTATTGAACCTAATATAAACATTTCTTCAGGTATTGGTTTTGCTCATTTTATTTTTCAATGTGTAAAATTAAAAAAATATATGCAATATTTAAAAAATAAAATTTTTAAGCGAACTCTTTATTAGTAAATGACTGAAATATGCTATTGCTTCTTATCTAATGAATACAACTTTATATGTTGATATATTTTCTTTTTTGTCTGTTAATTGTAGTTCAAAAACATTCTTTCCTTTTTTTGTCTTGTTATTATTAAAATAGTATTTTAAAAGGCTCTTCTTTTCATCATATTCCATCAAAACCCATTTGTCATTTATTGTACCTCTATATGTTGCAATTCCCGATAGTTTATCTGTAATCTTAATAACGATAGCCTCTTCTTCCAACATGTTTTTATTCTCACTAATATTAATAGGGACTATTAATGGCGAAATAGAATCAATTAAAACTGTATAATTGCCAAATTCAAATGCTTTTGCACATACGTAACCATTGCTCCATTCTCCTCCAATTGATTTAATTCTATTTTTTTCATCAAGCTTAGCGATAATTGCTTTATTGTAATATTTTTCAGGCAAATTGGCTAATTTAATGGAAATAGTATAAGCATTTAATACTGGCGTATATTTATTATGTAAGCAATAAATTGGACTTATATTGTATATTGTCTTATTTTCCTCAGAATAATTGAAGCATAATGAGTCAAAAATTGAATTAATAGGGAAATCAAGTGTGATGGTTTGCTTTTCTATCTTTTTTGGTAGGTTATAATAAATCATATCTTGGCATAAATTGTCAGTTTTAATTTCCTTGAAAGGCGATATGTTTAAATTTGCTATTTTAAACTTGAGTTTTGAAGTATTCTGTTTTTCGTCTTTCAATATAAAAGTAATGTTATGTGTTTTATTGTCCTCAAACTGAATGATACCCTTGTTTTTAATGATAAAATAGCGACTTAAATTATTGTTTTCAGCTTTTTTTGTTTGAATTATTTTTTTCTTATTCATAACAAACTCTTTGTAGTCAATCAAATCATTAATGTATGAGTTTTCATTAAAATCTATTTTATCGAGCAACAAAGAGAAATAGCAAGTAGTATCAACCATAAGCTCAATAGAATAAATGCCTTTTTTGTTTGAAACGCCATCTGCCAAATCATAAGCTTCTATACCAAAAGCAATATTTCCGGAAACATTTATTTCATTTGTGTTTTGTAAATAATATTTATTGGATGAGCTATTTACCAATAATGATATTGGTTCAGAGAAATTATTAACACTGCTATTGTTGCCAATAGGATATATTTTTATTGATTTAATTACAGGCGAAATGTTATCTTTAATTTTATATCCATGTAATAATGGATTCACCGCATTCTCAGAAATTGCTTCTCTTAATTCAAAATGCAAGTGCGCACCAAAAGAATTTCCACTGTTGCCAGAAAAACCGATAATTTCTCCCTTTTTAACTTTTATTTTAGTGCTATCTAAGGCAATATCTAAAGCAAATGATTCAATTTTGTATTGTTCCTGTTTGGCATAGTAATCTATCAAGTTATTATATTCTTTTAAGTGAGCATATACCGATACAAAACCGTTTGTATGTGTTATGTATAAAGCATTTCCATATCCAGAGGGTGATATTTTTATTCTTGAAACATACCCATCAGCAACGGCATAAACAGCTAATCCTTCAGTACCTTGTGTTTTGTAATCTATTCCCGAATGAAAATGATTACTTCGTAACTCTCCAAAACTTCCTGAAGAAATTAATGGAATAGATAGAGGCGAACGAAAAAAATTATCAGTAGGTATTGGCTGACTTATTGACACAATTGATAT
>MNXO01000050.1 GCA_001872995.1 Bacteroidetes bacterium CG2_30_32_10
AATATGGCAAAAATAGCCAATAAAAACAGTAAATCTATCAAGGTTAAAACCCAAAAACCTTTAGCAAAACAAGTTAAACCTCCTGTTAGTAAATGGATTTATTTTCTTTTCATTGGTCTTGCGATTATTCTCACATACATTGCTTTTGCACCTTCTTTAAAAAATGGTTTTGTTAGTTGGGACGACGAAGGTTATCTATTCGAAAATAGTTATATCATAAACTATGGATGGAATGCCACTAAAGCTATATTCAGCCATATCATCATGGCAAACTACCATCCCATCACAATTTTTGTTTACGCAACATTGCATCATTTATATAAATTTACCCCTTACTATTATCATTTATTCAACATAGTGTTTCATTTGTTTAATGTGTTGTTGGTTTTTGCATTTATTTACAAGATAAGCAAAAAAAATCTGACCATAGCCTTTGTTACTGCTCTATTATTTGGCATACATCCATTGCATGTAGAATCGGTTACTTGGGTTTCTGAAACAAAAGATGTGCTTTATGCTTTCTTCTTCATCATTGGTTTGCTTTGTTATATGAAATATAACGATATTAAGCAAAAGAAAATAATATTTTATTTACTATCACTTCTATTTTTTATTTTGTCTTGCTTATCTAAAGGGATGGCGGTTGTATTCCCTTTAATACTTGTTATTATTGATTTTATAAATGACAGAAAAATTAACATAAAGTCTCAACTCAACAAAATTCCTTTTTTTATTATCGCTTTACTATTTGGTATTATTGCAATAAAAGCCCAAGCTACCGACAAAGGCATCTTCGATACTTCTGCATTTTCTTTATTTGATAAGATTGTGTTACCTGCTTATGGGATGTTGTTTTATTTGTATAAAATGATTTTCCCATTAAACCTGAGCATCATTTACCCTTATCCAGTAAAAACATCATCAATACTACCATTTGAATATTTGATTTCTCCACTTATACTCATTTTATTAATTGGTTTGGTTCTTTATTCTTTAAAATATAATAGAAAAATTGCTTTTGGAAGTTTATTCTTCTTCTTTTGCATATTACCAGTACTTCAAATTATTCCTGTGGGTATTTCTATTGCCTCCGACCGCTATTTCTACCTTTCATCTATCGGATTGTTCTATTTAATAGGATATGGTTTCAATTATTTAATTGAAAATAAAAGCAAAGTAAAAAAGTATAGTAAATTTATTGCTTTCTCATTGTTGATTGTAATTACATTTATATTAATAAACCTTACTAGGAAAAGAACTTTGGTATGGAACAACACCATTACCCTTTGGCAAGATGTAATTCGCTATGACCCCAACATTGATAAGCCTTATTTTAATATTGGTTTACAATTAGATAGAAACGGGAATATAGATAGTGCCATTGTTTTATATAAAAAAGCAATTTTTTACAATCCTAAAAATGTTAAAGCACTTAATAATTTAGGCAATAGAATGTATGACAAACGATTCTATGATTCTGCTTTTTTTTACTATACAAAATTGCTTGCAGCCGATTCTTTATACTATCCCGTTTACCACAACCTTGGAAATATTTATGATTTAAGAGGAAATCTTGATAAAGCAATTGAATATTATAACAAAACTATTCTGCTTAAAAATGATTTTGCGCTTTCTTATTTTATGTTGGGTGTTTGCTGGAACCAAAAAGGGGATTCAATAAAGTCTAACAACAATTATATTAGAGCAGCTCAACTAGGAAATACGGACGCACAAAGTATTTTGAAATCGAAGAATATTAAGTGGTGAATAAGTTGGAAGAAGGAAGAAATTTAGTGGAATTAAATATCAGAGACATATAAAATTAAGTCAAATTAAAACATTTAAACATGGAAGAATTAGCAAAAAAAATCAACGAATTGGCTGAAAAGTATAGAGATTATACCGCCAATAATCTTTCAAAGCTTGTAAAGATTAAATCGACCAGCATGAAAGAAAAAGAAGTTCAATTAGAATTGAAACGTCAAATGGAGGGCGCTGGCTTTGATGAAGTTAAAATTGATGGTTTAGGAAACGTAATTGGTAGAATTGGTAATGGTAAAACAATTCTTGCCATTGATGGACACATGGATACGGTGGATGTAGGCAATATGGCTAACTGGGCATTTGACCCTTTCTCTGGCGAAATAAAAGATGGTTTTGTTCTCGGACGTGGCTCTGTTGACCAAGAAGGTGGTCCTGCTGCATTTGTAACAACTGGTCGTATTCTTAAGGAACTTGGTTTTAATAAAGACCTTACCATTTATTTTGTGGGCAGTGTGATGGAAGAAGATTGCGATGGCTTATGTTGGAAATACATTGTTGAAGAAGATAAAATAAAACCTGATTTTGTAATAAGTACAGAACCGACGAACCTTAACATTTATCGTGGACACCGTGGAAGAATGGAAATTAATGTTACTTTTAAAGGCATTTCGTGCCACGGTTCGGCACCCGAAAGAGGGAAAAATGCGATTTATATGGCATCTAAAGCTTGTCTTGAAATAGAAAAACTTAATGAACACTTAAAATACGATGAGTTTTTAGGAAAAGGTTCTGTTACTGTTTCAGAATTTATCTCTGGCAGTCCTTCTTTATGTGCTGTTGCCGATTATGCAAAAATACATTTAGACAGAAGACTCACTTGGGGCGAAACCAAAGAATCTGCTGTAAAAGAAATTGAAGAAATTGTTAAAGGGATGGATGCAAAAATAGAAGTGCTTTATTATGAAGAAGTTGCTTATACAGGATTAAAATACGGGATGGAAAAATATTTTCCTACTTGGAAAATTCCTTTAGATGACAAAAGTGTAGTTACGGGTATAAACACTTTTAAAGCTTTATTTAACAAAGAACCTTTGGTTGATAAATGGACTTTTTCTACCAATGGTGTTGCCACCAATGGAATGTACCAAATACCTACCATAGGTTTTGGACCTGGCAACGAAGTAATGGCTCATGCACCTAACGAAAAAACGCCTATAAGCGATTTAGTTGCTGCTTCTGCGTTTTATGCTTTGTATTCATATTTGATTATAGAGAAATAATAACATAACTTATCAAAACTTAATAAATATTAAAAAAATAATTGCATGTTGTGGTTTAGATTGTGCTACTTGCGATGCAAGGATAGCTACACTCACAAATGATAATGATTTGCGTGCTAAAACAGCAGAAAAGTGGAAAGTACAATACAATGCACCAGACATTTCTCCAGAAACAATTAATTGTAATGGATGCACTGAAGAGGGGATTAAATTTGCTCATTGTAACCAGTATGAAATTAGAAATTGTGTCATTTCAAAAGGATTTAAAAATTGTGCCGATTGTGATAAATTGGAAAGTTGTTCCATTGTAAGAAATATTCACAAGTATGTACCAGATGCATTAGAAAACCTTAAATCGTTAAATTAATTAGTTGCTTTATAAGCATCACCCAAAATTCTGCTATGAATTTGATTTTTTAAAAATTGAAGTATAACAAAATAAATAAAGCGATCAAGAGAGTGTCTTAAATTTAAATATTTTTATTTATTATTGTTTCTTGATATTTAAAAAGTTGCAAGCTATTGAAATATAGGTTTTATTTTACCACAAAAGGCTTTTTAGCCATCCGCGTTAAGAAGTAATTATATTGCCACTTAAAACATAATTGATTTTGCAAATTAATAAACACAGCTCGGTAAAGCATTATACACTAGCATATGTAATAGTTGAGTTTACAATAGATAATGTGTAGCAATATGTTTTTGCAGGTAAAATTAAAACTTAAAATAATTTTACAACAAAGTAAGAAAACACAAGGAGAAAACGCACAAGAAATTCCCAAACTGAGATTTATGAGTATTTTGAAAATAAATTAATTTTTCTGTAACTTATTTTTACAATAGACCGTCTTATGTCTAAAATGACAAATAGCATACGAGCAATTGTTCTAAAGCGTTAAAAAAAACAATATTTATTTTAAATTGTTAAAAAAGTGAATTTAATTTAATGGAATTACTATGCTCAATTTTTAAATAATCATTCATCTTAAATTTTAAACATTATGAAAAAATTAGTTTTAATGGCAATTGCCACAGTTTTTATGGTAAGTATAGCATTTTCAGGTAACGCTCCTACCAAAGTAAATACAAAAAAAATTACTAATGTAATACAAAGAAAATTGCAATACCCTGCATTTGCAAAAGATAAACAAATGGAAGGCGATGTTTATGTTAACATCGCTGTTGATAATAAAGGTAAGTTTAAAGTAAATTACATTTCCTCTCCTAACAAGGAATTGTCAGCTTATGTTTTGCAAGAGTTAGAAAACATGGTTATTAAAGATTTTAAATCTTATCAAACATTTGATATGAAAATAGTTTTCAAAGTTGAAAAGATTTAATTTAGTTGGTTTTTCAAAAAAAAGAAGAGGGTATCGTTTAAACGATACTTTTTTTTAGATTTATATTTAGTTTAAAACAACTATTAATGGATTAATTTGTAATATATTTTTACTTTTGTTATTCATTCGAAAATAATTAATAATACTTCTAAAAAGATGAAAAACAAAAAAATTATCTACTGCTTATTCCTTTTAAGTATGTTACCTTTGTTATCTATATCGCAAGATAGTTTAAAATGGTTATGTATCCCTGGCGTGCAAGTGGGACAAATTAAAGCAAACACTTCAGAACAAGACCTCATAGAGATTTACGGGAAAGCAAATGTAGTAAGAGATTCTTTTCTTGAAGGAGAGGGAGAATATGTTAATGAAACTATTTTATTTCCTAATACAAAAAATGAACTACAAATAATATGGAAAGATGCAGAAAACCTAAAATCGCCTTACGTAATAACATATAGAAAGCCCAATGCAGATTGGAAAACCGATAATAATATTTGTATTGGAACAACTCTAAAAGAGTTAGAAAGAATAAACGGAAAAGAATTTATCATACTTGGCTTTGGATGGGATTATGGTGGAACAATTATTGACTGGAATGGAGGTAAAATTGCCAAAACAAACAAATTAGCTTCAGAATTAGACCTTATCGCAAGATTGAGTTATAGCGATAAAGTTAAATTAAATGATAGTGAATTAGAAGAAATATCGGGCGATAAAGAAATTAAAACTTCTAACAAAATACTCCAAAAAATGAACCCAAAGATCTACGAAATTATCATTGTTTTCTAATTATTTTGTTCTCAAAAGATAATATTAGAACTCCATAGAAGTTGAATGTTGTCCAAAAACATTACAAAGCATATAATTTCAAAATCATTAATCTATTTAATGAACACAACTCTGTATAAAAAGTCTTTAACACCGCTTTACGAATATCTTTTATTTGAGTATCTTTGTTTTTATATTTTTAAACATTATTAAACTAAACCAATTACAATTAATCAATTTAACCTTCCACTATACTCAGATAACAAACCAAACCACCATTTACTGATAATTGAACACTGTAGTAATTTTACAATAAATGTTATAAGAATTAAACCCTTCAAAATGTTTAAAAAGGTTACTTTTATAATTTATTATTGAAAAGACAATAAATGGGCTGAGAATGAAATTTATCAATAATTTACTTTTTGCAATGTTGGGTGTTTGTTCTTGTTTTCCTATACAAGGACAAATACTATCTGCACCAAAAACAACCTACCTTGTAAATTGTCCGAAACCACAAACAATTGTAATTCCTTTGCAAGGGGAACATAGCAGAACTTATGTGAAACAAGGAGTCAATGGAACTTTTATTATTAATCTTAAACCACCCCTTGTTTTTCCGCTCCCTGTTGTAAGCAAAATTATAAGCCCAGCATCACCAATAAAAACAGAAATAAGTGAAGTACTCGATCAATCTGCTGCTGGAATTGGTTTTTTTACCAATTACACCACAGACAATGGACTTGTGCTAGATGCTGTTTTCTGTTCTTTAATAGATCAATTTGGTAATCTTTGGTTTGGCACTGCTGGAGGCGGTGTATCTCGTTACGATGGAAAATCTTTTACCAATTTCACAAAATCTCAAGGACTGGCAAGCAATGCTGTGTTTAGTATTGCTGAAGATAAAAACGGAAATATTTGGTTTGGTACCTTTGGAAATGGTGTTTCTTGTTATGATGGGAAATCTTTTATCAATTATAGCAAAGCACAAGGATTGGCTGATAACTATGTAAATTGTATTTTCCAAGATACAAAAGGAAATATTTGGCTTGGCACTGATGGAGGCGGTGTATCTTGCTTTGATGGGAAAACATTTATCAATTATAGCACCGCTCAGGGATTGGCTGATAAAAATGTTAGAAGTATTGCCGAAGATAAAAATGGTAGCATTTGGTTTGGAACGCATAATGGTGGTGTTTCTCGCTACGATGGAAACATTATTAATAAAAAGTCAAATCAATCGCCCCCTTCCAAAATGTTTATCAATTATTCCGCTGCACAAGGATTAACCTATAAATCCGTTTTTAGTATTGTAGAAGATAACAATGGAAACCTTTGGTTTGGCACATTTGGTGGAGGCATCTTTTGTTATGATGGAAAATCATTTACGCATTATTCAATGGCGCAAGGTTTGATTAGTGATTATGTAAGAACAATGCTCAAAGATAATAAAGGAAACTTATGGGTCGGCACTCGCGATGGTGGTGTATCTTGTTTTAATATAGATGGCATTTACAATCCCACAGAAACAAAGAAAACAAAACCATTTCCTTCTAAAATGTTTACCAATTACTCTATTACACAAGGATTGGCAAATAATAATGTGAGAAGTATTTTGCAAGACAAACAAGGTAATCTTTGGTTTAGCACTGGTGGTGGAGGCGTATCTCGCTATGATGGGAAATCATTTATCAATTATACCATTACCCAAGGCTTAGCTAATAATTATTTAAGAAGTATTGCTGAAGATAAAAATGGAAACTTATGGTTTGGTGCATGGAATGGAGGAGTTTCTTGTTTTGACAGAAAATCATTCACTACTTATAATATTAATCAAGGACTTGCAAATGAATATGTAAATAATATTCTAAAAGACCAAAAAGGAAACCTCTGGTTAGCTACAAATGGAGGAGGAATATCTTATTATGATGGGAAGTCCTTTACAAATTATACCACCTTACAAGGTCTTCCAAGCAATTATTTACGAACTATATTTGAAGATAATAAGGGAAATATTTGGATTGGTTCTGAAGACAAAGGCATTTCTTGTTTTGATGGAAAAAGTTTTATTAATTACTATACGGAGCAAGGATTAACAAAGAATACTATTACTTCAATTGCAGAAGATAAATATGGTTATTTGTGGTTTGGAACCGATGGAGGTGGATTATATTACTTTAATGGAAATCGTAAAGATAATTCTAATCAATTGCCCGAAAAGTATTTTACTAATTTTAATACATCAAATGGACTTACAAACAATGTTGTATATTGTATTACTGTAGATAAAACCGAAAATATTTGGATTGGAACGGCAGGAGGTGGCATTAGCCGTTTATTGGCTAAAGAGTTAGACAAGTTTTATGACAAAAAGAACAACAAATATAATGATTCTGAAATTGTTTTTAAGAACCTCTCTTCTAAATCAGGTTTGTCCAGCGATGTAATTGATGGAATCATTGAGGATAAAAAAGGGAACATAGTCATAGGAACCAATTTGGGCTTTACGGTGCTTACACCAACAGAAACCAGTAAAGGCGGAAAAATTATTACCATCGGCGAAGACATTGCTTGGATATTTAGAATTTATAATTCTAAAACAGGTTATCCTGTAAAAGATATAAACGGAGGTTGCAATAACCATGGAGCAATGTTTTGCGATAGCAAAGGAATAATTTGGGCTGGCACAGGCTCAGACAAAACAGCACTTGTTCGCTTCGACCCCACTGAAATTTTTAAAAATACGAAACCTCCTGCTTTGGTAATACAGAGTATAAAGATTAATAATGAAAATATTTCTTGGTATAACTTAAGCCGTGATAACCTGCAAAAAGATAGCCTTGCTCAACTTAATGAAGAAATCCTTATTTTTGGCAAACCCCTTTCCAATAAAGAACGCAATGACATGTATTCAAGATATGGAAATATAAAATTTGATAGCATCACCAGGTTTTATCCAATCCCAAAAAACTTGGTGCTCCCTTCCAAAAACAACAACATTACTTTTGAATATGCAGCTATTGAACCTGCACGCCCTTTTATGATAAAATATCAGTATATTTTAGAAGGATATGATAAAGAATGGAATCCGGTTACAAACAAAACATCTGCATCATTTGGTAATATATCTGGAGGCACCTATACCTTTAAGATTAAAGCATGTAGCCCAGATAATGTATGGAGTGAACCAATAACTTATACTTTCAGGGTGTTACCTCCATGGTATCTTAATTGGTGGATGTATCCTATCTATTTTGCTTTATTTATTCTTATGATTTGGAGCTTCACCAAAAGAAGAGAAATAAAACTTAATAAAGAAAAGAAAACCCTCGAACAACAAGTTAAGATACGTACAGCCCAATTGCAGCAAGCAAACGAAGAAATCAAACAAAACATTGCAATTGTAGAAAAAACTGCAAAAATTAAACAACAATTTCTTGCAAATATGAGTCACGAAATTAGAACTCCAATGAACGTTATCATGGGAATGTTAAATATAGTCAATGAAACAAAACTTGACAAAACCCAAATTGATTATATACAAACCATTCAAACGGCATCTGAAAATTTACTCAATATTATTAACGATATTCTCGATTTAAATAAAATTGAAGCTGGCAAAATGGAATTAAAACTCAGCACTTTTGATATTTATGAAACCGCTAAAAAAATTAAAAAATTATTTGAAGAAACTGCCAAAAGCAAAGGAATTGATTTTAATGTAATTGTTTCAAGCGAAAACATTCAATTTATTAAAGCTGATAAAAATAGAATTATTCAAATAGTAAGCAATTTAATTTCAAATGCTTTTAAGTTTACCAATAGCGGAAATATTAGCGTTAATTTTTCTATTGTTAACCAAAACAAAGGAAAGGCAGTGTTTATTATAGAAGTTATTGATACAGGAATTGGCATTAAAGAAGAAGATCAAAAAAGATTGTTTACTAAATTTAGCCAATTAGACAATACTTTAACCAGAAGCTACGAAGGCACTGGCTTGGGTTTAGCTATATCAAAAGAATTTGCAGAACTAATGGGTGGCAAAATTGGAGTTAAAAGCGAATTCAAAAAAGGAAGCACTTTTTGGTTTACGTTTACTGCTACTATTTCTGATAAAAATGATTATACTCCTGACAAAACATTAATACAGAAATTTAAAGACTTGCATTTCAATGTATCAGTCCTTTTAGTAGAAGATAAATTTGTAAATCAAAAAGTAGAAACCCTTATACTCGAAAACATTGGTTGTAAAGTAGCCGTTGCAAATAATGGTAAAGAAGCGGTTGACCTGATTTCTGAAGGAAATAAATATGATATTGTTTTTATGGATATTCAAATGCCAATTATGGATGGAGTGGAAGCAGTGAGTATATTGCGAAAAAATTACAAAATGCTTCCCCCTATTATTGGTTTAAGTGCCAATGCACTGGAAGGAGATGCCGAAAGATATATCAGTTTAGGGATGGACGATTACGTTTCCAAGCCATTTACAAACGAACAAATTAAAGAAAAATTGTTTAAATGGATTCATTTTAGTGAAAACGAAAATATATAATTTCTAAATCGCTTTTGAATTGAAGACTAAGCAATTTTTTAAAACTATTATTATACGGTTCTTGCATTTAAAAAAAAATTCATATTTGCAATACTTTCACTTTAAAAATAAATCTAATTTGCGGAGAGAGGGGGATTCGAACCCCCGGTTCCGTAAACGGAACAACGGTTTTCGAGACCGCCGCATTCGACCACTCTGCCATCTCTCCTTTTATAAGTAGGCAAATGTAAACAATTTCAATACACCCTTAGTAAAAACGAAAAAATATTTAATCAACAATCATCATTTTCTTTTTGATTACCTTATCGGGTATGATGAGCGAAAAGTAATAAACTCCAGATGTTAAATGATATTGTTTTGAATTGAATGGTACCACATATTTTTCCTGAGATTGAGTTTGGTTGTCAATCAACGTAACAATTTCTCTACCAAACATATCATATACCTTAAGACTTACCTTGCAGGTTTGATGCAATTTATAGCTAAAATAGGTTTCTTGCGAAAATGGATTTGGATAATTTTGGTCAAGCGATGCAAAAGGAGTCGTAATTTCTTTTGGAATGCTTGTTATTTGAGAAGTATCAACCAAAGCAGTCCAAATGCTGAGAGAACCTCCCACCAATCTTGTCCATATAGGTCTAACAATGCCATTATGAGCAGTAACATTGTTATAATCGCCAAAGAACACTCCAGCATTAGGTAAAAAAGGAGATTCACTTACCTTAAAATTAGTAAACGTATTTCCTCCATCTTTAGAAATTGCCATATACACATCAGTATTGTTGTTGGTGTAATTTCTTCTATCATAAAAAACAAAATACAGATAGCCGGTAGTTTGGTCAATGGTCATCCAGGTAAAGAACTGTTGTTTACCTGCTGGATCATCGTTCACTCTTGTTAATATTCCCCAAGTTTCTCCTCCATTGGTAGATTTTTTTAGCCAAACATCGGTATCGGTAGTTCCATTTCTTTGGTCTGTCCAATTAATGTAAATGGTTCCTCTATATGGTCCATTACTTGTGTCGCAAGCAATAATCGGTAATCCATTGCAACGACTGATGCCAGGTATATCATAATCCCAACCACCAGGAAAATCAGAAACAACAATTTCGTTGGTAAGCCAAGTATTGCCTTGATTGGTAGATTTGTTAAAAGTTAAGCCCGAAGGACCCGCCCAAGCATCATACACCTCCCCATTTGGACCAATAGCAGGCACTGCGCCTTCCACCGTGTTGTCGCTATCGACACAATCTCCCGAAACTTTATTTATTTTCTTTGTTGCAGTCCAGTTTTGTCCTCCATCGGTTGATTTAGAAAATAGTATTCTCGAACTATCCAAAGGATTTGAAGTTCCATAAGCATCAAATTCGGTCCAGGTAACATAAATATTGTTGTTGTTTCTATCAATTACGGGCCAATGTTTGTCTTGTGCTTTGTTTCCATTCAATCCCATAAAAGTTCCATCGTTCCAACTAAGTCCATTATTGGTGGTTTTTTGGCATACAATACGGTCTATCCAATTTCCTATTGGAGGATTAGAAAGGTGAAAGAAATAAAAATCTCCATATTTATCGCAAGCAATAGCTGGATCGCCCCAAACACCATAATTTGTAGAAGTTAGCGTACCTCTTTGCCAAGTAGTTCCAGCATTAGTTGAATAATAATAACTCTCTATATTAGCACCAGCAACCAAGTTATTGGTATTGTTGGGATCTATACAAATAGTTACTTCCTCAGGCGTGTTTTGATTGCTAATCATCACATTGGTGTGCTGAGCGTTTGCTATATTCACGAATAATAACAAAAAAGGCATATATTTTATTTTGTTCATCTTGTTTTTTTTGAAGTAAAATTAATAAATTCTTTTATAAAAAAGAAAATTGAATATTTATTAAAAAGCAAGGTAATAGTCTTTAGTTAGTTCTTTATAAGCATCGGTATAATGGTGTCTTTGGGCTTCTTCAATCACCAATTTATTTTCCATTAAATTTTTATTATTAAAAGAATATTCCATCAGCAAACGATGCGAACTTTTGTTTTCCTTTGGTTGAACATAAGTTGTTTTATTGCAATATAGAAGGTGGTTTGCTGCTTTGTTTTTAAACAGTATTGCTTCATTATAGGGAAGAATCAAACAAAATCGCCCATCCTTTGCTAAAAAATGGATAACTGAACTTATCAAATCTTCTTGCGAAAGCAAGTCGGTATGTCTAGCTATTTGCCTGTTTGCATCGGGTGCTTTAAAAGAATTGATAAAAAAAGGAGGATTGCTTACAATTAAATCATATTTTGAATTTGAGGATAAACAATAATCTTGAATAGAGCAATGATGCACTTTCATCCGTGATTGCCATGGAGCGTTTTCGATGTTTATTCTTGCCTGAATATAAGCGTCTTCGTCAATTTCCACAGCATCAATCAAAGCCTTTGATTTTTGAGCAAGCATAAGCGCAATAATGCCCGTTCCTGTTCCAATATCGAGTATCGTTTTAGCATTATTAACGTTAATCCAAGCCCCTAACAAAACTGCATCAACGCCTACTTTCATTGCACACAGAGAATCATCAATACTAAATTGTTTGAAACGAAAAGGGGTTGACATAAATATTTTTTTAAAAAGCAAACTTAAATAAATTAGTTAAATTTAGTAAATAATATGTTAAAAAAAATTTAAACAAATTCATATATGATTGGATTTCAAAACATAAAACAATTTTAAATAAATCAATACTATT
>MNXO01000122.1 GCA_001872995.1 Bacteroidetes bacterium CG2_30_32_10
TAATTTAAAGATTTTATTTTTAATGAACATAATCGAATGAAATCTATAATATCAATTGTTATAATAGAACTGATAATAATTACATTTTTAAGTTGTCGCCATAACTGTGACAACATTCACTCAGGTGGTACAATTCATAATAATGGGAAACAAACAATTAATGTTAAAATTTTTACATAACAAGGCGATTCATTAAGTATTGGTGATATTAACCCTAGTAAGAAATCTAATGAGATTGGTTTACAAGAGGGTAAAACTGAATTTTTAATAGGAGTAGATACAGTTAAATATTTTAAAACATTTGATTTAGTTAATTGTTACATTTATGATATTCTTATTGATTCGAATTATAAAATCACATTGGATTCTTTGCATTACCAATGGAAATAAAACTAGCCCATAACAGGTGCTTTAAGTATTGAGGAAGCAGGTCGTTAGCGTTCATGCTAAGAAAAAGACCCGCACTTTAGAAAATGATGCAACTCGGAAAAATATTTGTAAATTTGAACTTTTAAATAATATTATGACGACAGCAACAAAATATCAAATATCTGACCCAAAAGAATCTGTTGTAAAAGATTTATTTAACCCTTACAATGTAGGCGCAAAACCGTTTTTAAAATGGGCAGGCGGGAAAGGACAACTTCTTGACAAATTTCAGGAACTCTATCCTGAAAAACTTAAAAGAAAAAAAATCAAAAATTTTTATGAACCATTTTTGGGAAGTGGTGCAGTATTTTTTGACATTGCTCAAAAATATGACATTGAAAGTGCATTTCTTTTTGACATTAACGATGAACTAATTCTGACTTACAAAGTAATTCAAAAAGATGTTAGTAAACTTATTGATTTTTTGTATCGTTATCAGAAAACTTATTTGAAACTTGACAAAGTGAAACGTCAAGAATTTTTCTACGATCAACGCATAAATTATAACTTACAAAGATTTAACATTGATTATGATAAATATTCTGAAAGTTGGTTCCCGCGTGCAGCACAACTTATATTTTTAAATCGAACCTGTTTTAACGGACTATATAGAGTAAATTTAAAAGGCGAATTTAACTCACCTGTTGGCGATTATGATAATCCAAAAATTTGTGATGAACAAAATCTAATAGCGGTAAATAAGGTTTTAGAAATTGCCGAAATAAAAAAAGCAGACTTTAAAGAAATTGTAACGGATCTAAAGTCAAATTCTTTTGTTTATTTTGATCCACCTTATAGACCGATAAGTAAAACAGCAAGTTTTAAAGCATATAGTAAACAAGGCTTTGCTGACACAGAACAATTTCAATTAGCTCAGCTGTTTAAACAAATTGATTTCGAAGGGTCTAAAGTAATGTTGAGTAATTCTGATCCTAAAAACAATGACCCCAATGATAATTTTTTCGATGAAATGTATAATGAATTTAATATTGTGAGAGTGCCTGCAAGAAGAATGATAAATTCTAATGCGTTAAAAAGAGGTGAAATAAATGAGATTATCTTTTTTTATTTGGGCGTTCCCTTACGGGTCTGGCTATCCGCTGTAAGTCCTCGTTTCGCTTCGCTACACTGTGGGCTTTCCACTTATATCCCTAACGCAAAAGCCGCATAGTTATGAAACAGTATAAACAGGTCATAGACGTGATGGAAAAAAATGGTGGCTTTGCTACTTTAGGTTTTTTAAATCATAATGTTGATGTTTCAAAATGGGATAGTAAAACCCCTTTTGCTTCAATTAGAAGAATTGTTCAGGATAAAAAATATTTTTTCAAAATTCGCCCTGGATTATGGGCATTAAAAGAATTTGAGAAAGAAGTTTTAACGAATTTTAAAATTGAAAAATCAAAAGATAAACAAACTGAATTTAACCATAGTTATTTTCAAGGTTTATTAATAGAGATTGGCAATTTAAAGGGTTATTATACCTATGTTCCACCTCAAGATAAAAATCGCCTTTATTTAAATCAACCTCTTGGAGAAGTATCAAATACTCCAATAATTTTTGATTTTTCATACTCTGAAATTGTCAGTAGGGCAAGAACTGTTGATGTAATTTGGTTTAATCAAAGGAAGCTTCCTACTTCACTATTTGAAGTTGAGCATTCAACTGATATACAAAATTCACTTTTAAAATTTAATGACTTACAAGATTTTTATTCAAATTTTTATATTGTAAGCGCAGTTGAAAGAAAAAGAGAATTTGAAAATAAAATTTCTTATTCTGCTTTTAAAGAGATTAAAGAAAGAGAAAAGTTTATTGATTACGAATTTGTATCCAAACTTCATACAAAATCATTTGAACTAAATTCAATAGGAACGTTATGAAAAATAATGAATTAATAGAGTTAATAGAGAACCCTGATTTTATAGATTATTATTCTTATAAAGAAGATAAATGGCTTCAAGATGCAAATTGGGAGGAAAAGCTTATTGCTGTATTTGGTAGTATTGAGAATGCGGTTAATGAATTTAAAAAAGATGATGTTTTTAATTCAAAAATCAACTTGAAGTAGCAGTAAAAACAGTATTGTCAGGAAAGGGATTTGAACTTGTAAAATATAGAGTTTGGGTGAAAAACCAAGAAAAATATGGTAAAGAATTGCTCCTTGAAAATGTTCCATTTACTAAAATATATGAACACAAAGGTAATACAGAATTTCTCTTACTTTCTGAAAAATACAAATTAAAAATTCGTATAGAATGTAAATGGCAACAGGTTGCAGGTTCAGTTGATGAGAAACTTCCTTATCTTTATTTAAATACAATTGAAGCCATGCCTGAAAACTCAATTATGATTTTGATAGATGGTTTAGGGTGGAAAACAGGTGCAATTAAGTGGTTAAAGGATGCAGTAAAACAAAAAAAATATACAACTGAAGAAAATAAACATAAAGAAATTTTGGTTTTCAGTTTGACCGACTTTTTTACTTGGGCAAACAAAACATTTAACCAATAAAAACAAAATGCTAACAAAGTGTATATGCCATAAGGGTTTCTGTTGGTATTCAAGCGTTGTAGCCCGCTCAAACTTTTGTGTCGGTGGACAGGTAACGACTCCGCAATCCCTTACGGTACATGCACTCAACGGTTGGGAAAGGATAGGAATAATTTTTAATAGTAGTCTCGTTGTTAATATTTGTAGTAAATTTCGCCACCAAAAAGCAACCCCAAAAATGATTATTTATTGAGCATTTCATATGGGGTAATAAAGCAAAAATTAAAAAAAAATAAACACATGAAATAGTGTTATTCCTTTACAGTATTTTGAAACTTTTATTAAATGTCAGAGATAACTAATCTTTCCGAATATAACTATTGCAACAATATAAATGCCTATTCTCGTTTGAAAACAAAGGTGGTGAATATTGGCAACACCCCCTTAGGTGGCAATTATCCTATTCGTATTCAATCGATGACCAACACCAATACCCTCGATACTAAGGCAACGGTTGAGCAATCGATAAGAATGATACAAGCAGGATGCGAATATGTGAGAATAACGGCACCAGGCATCAAAGAAGCAGAAAACTTATTAGAAATTAAGAAGAGTCTTAAGCAAAAAGGATATCATATTCCGTTGATTGCAGATATTCATTTCAATCCCAAAGCAGCCGAAATTGCTGCTGCAATAGTGGAAAAGGTACGAATTAATCCGGGCAATTATATTGATAAAAAGAGTTCTGCAAAACTCAATTATACGG
The DNA here is from genome assembly GCA_001872995.1 of Bacteroidetes bacterium CG2_30_32_10. GTDB lineage: Bacteria > Bacteroidota > Bacteroidia > Bacteroidales > CG2-30-32-10 > CG2-30-32-10. Next base: position 3,690 of record MNXO01000122.1, read on the forward strand.
ATGCAGAATATAACGAAGAGCTTCAAAAAATTAAATTGGGGATTAGTCCTTTAATCAAAATTTGTAAAGAACATGATACTGTAATTCGCATTGGTACCAACCATGGTTCTTTATCTGATAGAATTGTCAGCAGATATGGGAACACTCCAAAAGGAATGGTGGAATCGGCAATGGAGTTTATTCTTTTGTGTGAAGAGTTGAATTTCCAAAACATTGTTCTTTCTATGAAAGCAAGCAATACCCGTATTATGGTAGAAGCCTATCGTTTGTTGGTAAATAGAATGCTTAAAGAAAATATTAACTATCCATTACATTTAGGTGTTACAGAAGCTGGCGAAGGAGAAGATGGGAGAATAAAATCTGCAGCAGGCATAGGTGCTTTGCTTGAAGATGGAATTGGTGATACCATCAGGGTTTCTCTTACCGAAGAACCTGAGATAGAATTGCCTGTTGCTAAAATTATTGTAGAACGTTATAATAATAGACCACAAACTGAATTTCCTTTAATAGAAGAACATTTTCAAATTAATCCATTTGAATATACCAAAAGAGAAACAACAACCATCAAACACATTGGTGGAAACAATGTACCCATTGTTATTGCCGATTTTAGTGACCTAAAAAACATTACTGAAAAAGATTTGACCGCTATTGGATATGAGTTTTCAACTGTTACAAAGAAATGGCTAAAAAAAGATACTGCCAGCGATTTAATCTATATAGGAAATGCTACTTGTCAATTACCAGATTATCTTCAAATATTGGTTAATTCAGACAATTATAAAGCGAACTTAGGAAAAGACAATGTTTTTCCAGTTTTCAACAAAAAGACATTTCTAGAAACTAAAATCAAATCAAATACCATTAACTTTATCAGTATTTCATCAAATGAGTTAGATGAGGGTTTTATTGCACAGTTAAAGCAAGATACATCCATTGTTTTAATAATTGAAACCGATAGTATTGATGGTATGGCTGAACAAAGAAAAACTATTTTTTCGCTAATTGCCAATAAATGTAAAACACCTGTAATTATTAAAAGAAATTATTCTAATCAAAGCATTGATAAATTGCAATTATTGGCAGCTATGGATTTTGGTGCCTTATTGATAGATGGTTTAATAGATGGGGTTTGGATTGCAGCAGATAAAAATACACCAAGAAATATAGTAAATTCAACCTCTTTTAATATTCTTCAAGCAACCAGAGCAAGAATTTCAAAGACAGAATACATCTCATGTCCTTCTTGTGGAAGAACCATGTTTAACATTATGGCGGCAACATCCATTATCAAAGCAAAAACCCAACACTTGAAAGGCTTAAAGATTGGTATTATGGGTTGCATTGTCAATGGTCCTGGCGAAATGGCAGATGCAGATTACGGTTATGTTGGTGCCGGTGCCGATAAAGTTAATTTATACAAAGGCAAACAAGTTATCAGAAAAGGAATACCAGCTACCATTGCAATAGAAGCTTTAATAGAACTAATTAAAGAAAATGGCGACTGGATTGATTAATAATCTATGCTAATCAATATAAAACATAAAATAAGTGCCTCCTTTTCTATTTAGCGTTTGCTAGAAAACTCAATGTCAGATAAGAAAACGTCAAGAATGAGGCTTTCGTAGTTTTGAAAATCAAGTAGTTTACTTGGGTAAATGACTGTTTTCAAAACAAGAGTGACGAAATTATTGGCGTTTTCTTGCTGACACTATTTAAATGCTTTTTCCAGCAAAGCATCTTGTCCTAATTTAAGTCTGTTAAAATAATCAGGAACTGAATTGTTTAGAAGTTTATCCACATAAAGCTTGGCAAGATATTGTCCGAGCATAAAGCCTTGTCCTCTTAAGCCCAAGAACAAACCTAATTCAGGGTCAATAACCATTTTGGGCTCTGTATAATAACCCGACCATAAAGCTTGAAAACCAACAGAAGATATTTGGGGTATCCAATCAATAAAGATTTCAGCAACTATTTCTGAAAACTCTTTAGAGTTGAACTTTACTTCTTTAGCAGTTTCGAGGGGCTCTATTTGCGGAGAAGCACAACCAATTATCTGACCAGTTTCTGCAAGCTGTTGACCATATACAGCAACAAACCCTTTATACTTTCGTCTATCGATTAGCATGTCTAGTGATTTTCCATTAACCCCGAGCATAGGGAGTCTTCTGGTAATGAATGCCTGATGTTTCACCGGATATAATCCTGTTTCAATACCAAGTTTCTTTGCAAACTTTTCGCCATCTCCACCCATCGCATTAATAAATAATTCGGTATGATATTCTATATATTCTCCCTCATTATTGCGAACAATGATGATATACTTTTTCCCTACCTTTTCAACATCAATCAATTCAGAGTTTTCTTGTAATACGCCACCTTTATCAATAGCAATTTTACGCAATGCATCAATTACTTTTCCAGGTGAAGCTTGCCAACAGTCAGATGTTATAAGAGCTGCAATATATTTATTGTTATTTTTATTAAAGTAAGGAGATATTTCATTCACAAACTTATCAGGCTTTACCATGTGTCCTTTTTGCCATGCCAAAGAATCTTCAAGGGTCTTATACATTTCGGCATCATGAGCAAACGTTACATAGTTAGTTAAGGAAAAATCAATCTCCGCCTTTGAAGATAATTTCTTGAAAAGTTCAAGATTATGGTGTGCAATATCAGATAATTCAGGTAAACTAAACACTGGTCTTCCGCCAGCAATGTTTCTCCATGAGGAACCAAAGCCGTAATTTAACAATACTGGATTTAAACCAGCTTCAGCAAGATATCTAAATAAACTACTGCCGCCAATACCACCACCGGCTACTAAAGATTTAACTTCAATAATTTTTCTTTTATTATCAATAGAAGTAATTACCTTATCGTGCTTATTAAATGGATATAATTCACCCAATGTAATTTGGTTTGATAAAGGAGCTCTTGGCGTAGAACTACCAATTAATGCAATTCCCTTTGCCCTCAAATTCTGACGTAAACGTGGAATACATCTTTTTCCTCTACAAGGACCCATACCTAAGTGAGTAGTATGTTTTATTTCTTCTACAGATACAAATTTTCTGTCACCTATAATTTCCATCACATCATCTATCTTTACATCATCGCAATGACACATATATATTTCGGCATCTGTAGCTTCTTTGTAAGGTTTTATTTCAGGTTTTTCGGGCATATTTTCTTTGATAATAAAACCACTTACTTTCAGAAAATCTTCTTTTTTCAGCGTTTCTGTTTTTATACGTGCAATATGTGTGAGGTTTTTCTTACGAAGAATTTTATCAATTTTCCCTTCGCCAATGATATTGGCAAAATTATCAACCAGATAAACAGCTTTTCCTTCTTCCATATCAAATTCAACAGGTAAGAAAATGGTATTTTTAGGAATATTATACCCAAAAATAGCCAAACCAGGACATTGATAAACACACTCCATACAGCCGATACATTTATTAAAATCAATCTGAGGCACGGTACTGGAAGATGATTTGGTGATAGCCCCATGTGGACAAGCAAAAGAGCAAGGATTACAAGCAAATCCATAAAGACAATCAATAAGAACAAAAGGTTTTTCCATTCGTTCTTCGGTTGGTTTATAGGGCTCTTCAATAACTTTTGTAGGATGTTGTTGTGAATCGAAGTATTCTTTAGAAGCAGCAAGGTAATCATCATACTTATACCCTTTGTTCATTGTATCAAGAATCTCGTAAGCTACTTGTTTCCCTCTTAACACAGCACTTGTCCCTTCTCCAATGCGAATAGCATCACCTGCACCAAAGCAATGTATGCCAAACATATTTTTTCCTTTGATTAATAAATCACTGTCAGGTATTAAACCTGTGCAAATATTAATAGCATCAATACCTTCAATTATTTTTTCAGTCCCTGGGATGGGTTTAAAATTCTTTGCTTCCACAATCACCGCTCCAACAATACCGTCTTTGTTTTTATTTGGAATAGCTTCAATAATTAAATGTGAAAGAATAACAGGAATCCCAAGTCGTCTAACTCTATTGGCTTGAACAGGAAAGCCCCCTTCGTGTGGAAGTGCTTCAACAATAGCTTTAACCTTGGCTCCTGCTTGTGTAAGTTGATAACTTGTAAGATAACCAATATTTCCAGCGCCAACGGTTAATATATTTTTACCAAGAAGTGTCAATTCAATATTCATCATTTTCTGAATAACGGCTGCAGTATATACTCCAGGCAAATCATCGTTATGAAAACTTGGCGTAAAAGGAACAGCCCCTGCTGCAATAACCAGATATTCGCAATCAATAAAAAACAATTCATTGGTCTTGAAGTTTTTTACCGCAATTCTATTGTTTTCAAAAATATCCCATACCGTACAATTAAGAAAAATACCACTATGGTCGTCACCAGCTAACAATTGAGCGATATCGAAACCACGCATACCACCATATTTCTTTTCTTTTTCAAAAAAGAAGAATTGATGTGTTTGCATATTGAATTGCCCACCAATTTTTGCATTGCTATCAACTACAATGTTAGATACATTATGTTCATTAAGCAATTCACGAGTTGCCAAACCCGCAGGACCAGCTCCAACAATAACTACGGATGTTTTATAAACATTAAGTGCTTCTTTTTTATTGTATTCAGAAACAAAAGGAACGTAATCTTTAGGAATTTCGGCAACTTCCTTCACATCATCACACAAGGTTATACAAATTCTTTTAATTTTACCATCAACAAGCATTTCGCATGCTCCACATTTCCCAATACCACATTCTAAGCTTCTGGTTCTGTTGTCTAAACTATGGCTATGAATGGGAAAGCCAGCCTGATGTAATGCTGCTGCTATTGTGAATCCTTTTTCGCCTTGAATAATTTGTCCATTAAAAGAAAATTGATGCTTTTCATTTTGTTTAATCTCGATAACGGGGTGTTTTTCTATTTTATACATATATAATATTTTGAAATTTATAATATAGTAAGGATTTATTATTTTTTTAATTTAATTTTCGGGCAAAGTTAAATGAATTTGAAATGGATAATAGCATTATCAAAGAATTTTTTTTTACTGAAAGATGGATATGCTTTAAAACTTTTCTTAAATTTTAATTGAATGATTTTGTGTAAGATGTATTATTTCTTTTTTCTTTTTTAAAAACTATTTATCTTTGTAAATAATGATTTTAAAATTTCATTAATAGAAAACTCTTGATGAACAGAAGAGATATTAAATATTATAGCATTACTATTGTAGCTTTCTTTTTATTTGTTGCAACATGGTTCAACTCAGAAGCCCAAATCAAAAACAGCAAGGACATTAATCCACCCGAATTTCATTGTGTTTCAATAATGGATGCTAACAGCATACAATTAAGCTGGGGATTGCCCGAAAACGTTAATAATAATTATAGCTATTTGTTATATGTATCCTATAATCTTAATGGACCATATACCAAAGTTGATAGTATTCCTTATTTTCAAACAAGAAGTTATCTACATACAGGCGTGTCTCCATATAATAGTCAATATTTTTATTATATGAAGTCATGTTCACTAGCTACAAAAGGTAAAAACATCTATTCTGTTACATCAGATACTTTGAAAACAATGTTTTTAGATATGACCGATAAATATGGTATTGATACCCTTTCTTGGAATTCACTATCAAATAAAATAATAAATGGCTCAAATGACTGGTATTACATCTATAGGGAATATCCAATTGGCAATTGGGTAGTCAGAGATTCTATTTCGCTCAACAGTCCTTTATTATTATATTTAGATACGATTGATATATGCGGTGATAGTCTCAATTACAAAATCGAATTGCAAAATAGTTTTGGTTGTTCCTCTTTTTCAAATATTAGAGGCAAATACTTAGCAGATCAAACCAATCCCCATAAGCCAATAATTGATTATGTTACAGTTGATGTCAATAGTGGTCATAACTTAATAAAATGGCAACCCGACCAATCTACTGACACCAAAGGTTATATTATATATAAAAATTTAAATTCAGTCGGTACAGAAATTGGTTCAATTATTGGTAGAGACTCTACTTCTTTTATTCATTGGGAATCTAATCCATCTCTTGATAAAGAAACATACAACATAATTGCTTTTGACAGTTGTAACCATCAAAGTGCGGCAAGTAACGACCATAATTCTATATTTTTATCTATTGCTCCCAACAGGTGTGAATATAGTATAGAATTATCTTGGAATCCATATATTAATATGGAATCTGGTTTAAAAAGTTATATTATATACAAGAAAACAGGGTTTGGACAATTTATTCCATTTGATACTCTTTCCCCTGATTCAACAAAATTTTATGATTATAATATTATTGCCGATTATACTTATACTTATTATGTTAAAGCCATTGATAATACAGGAACAAGAGTGTCTAATTCAAATTGGCAATCGCTAACATTTTCTTATCCTAGAAAACCAAATTTTAACTATTTGAGAAAGGTTACCGTTAAAGGTGATAATAAAATTGAAGTTTACGCTTATATTGATACAACAGCGTATATTTCAGAATATCATTTATATAGAATTGAAAATAATGGCAAAGATACTACGATGATTCAAAATTTATTTCATCTAACTGGTACCAACGTTAGTTTTGTTGATAAATCCGTTTCTACTAATCAGAAAAGTTATCAATATATTATTAAATTGAAAGATGTATGTGGTGATGATGAGTTATTAACCTCCAATCTTAGCTCTTCTATATTTTTAAAAGCAACGATGCAAAGTGGGATGAGGAATCTGCTTACATGGAATAAATACCAAACCTGGGATGGTGAGGTAAATCATTATAATGTATATCGTAAAACCGAAAATGGATGGGATATTTTTCCAATTGCAACCTTGATATCTGATGATTCTGATACAATTAATCATATTGATGATGTATCATCCTTAGTAGATTCTGATGGTCAATTTAGTTATTATGTAGAAGCCATAGAAGGTACTGGCAATACTTATGGTTTTACTGATACAAGTAGCTCAAATATTACTTCTGTTAATCAATACCCTAAGCTTTTTGTTCCTAATGCGTTTGCTCCAGAGGGATATAATAAAATATTCTTACCTATAATGGGTTTTATTCGACCCAACGATTATCTTCTACAAATATATGACCGTTGGGGTGCATTAGTCTTTGAAACCAAAGATAAATATGTAGGATGGGATGGACAATATAAGAATAGCGATGCTCCAAAAGGAGTTTATGTTTATCTTATTAAGCTAAAAAATGCTAACAATGAAATAATTGAAAAACATGGTACCGTAACATTGATACGGTAGAATATTTTTTAATTACTATTTATTTAAAGCTTTAACAGGTTCAAGTCCAGAAACAGTACCTTCTTGAATTGCTTTTAAAACGGCTCCACCACCAGTAAAAATATAATATTTAGGATTGTCAAGCGCTACAATATACAAACCTGGTAACAATCTTTTTAACTCTTGCATTGTATCACCACCACCATAAAGTTTAACTGCATCCAAATTTTCATCAATTAATTGATCTAAAGCGATAGTCCCTTCATTGAAATAAGGCGTTAAACCCATTACCGCATTCACAAAAACCGTCTTAGCTCCATGAAATACTTGCTTTACTGCTTCATCTTCAAATGATTCTTTGGCTATATCAAGTACATAATTCAGTTCTGTTCCTGATTTCAATGATTTAATATCATGAACTCGATGTTTCCCATCAAATTTTCCTTCAATGGTATCCGATTCAACAATATATCTTAGTTCTACAAGCTTATTTGGGTATTGTTTTGAAAACTCAACAAATTCTTTGGCACAGTTTAAATCTTCTTCAGAAATACCTTGTATTTTTATTCCATACTTTGCACAGATATAGGCATTATAAATTACTCCACCCAGTATTAAAAAGTCGGCTTTTTTTAATAAAGCATTAAGAGAATGAATTTTTGTGTCAAATTTAGACCCAGCAACTACGGCAACAAAAGGTCTGGTAGGCTCAAAAATACGACTTAGGTTTTCTATCTCTTTTTGCATAAGAAAACCAGCATAAGAAGGTAAATATTTTGCAACTTGAACCGTAGAAGCGTGGGCTTGCCACGAACCAAATGCATCATTTACATATATATCTGCTAAACCAGCTAATTGATATGCAAATCGGTCCGCTTCTTCACCTTTTGCTTCTTCACCACTAAACCATCTTGTATTAGGAAGATATATCCCATCAATTTTATCTTCCTTTAATTCACGGATTAAATGATTTATTGATGTTTCAATACCAATATAGCCTTTCTTTTCGTATTGATGAAATTCTGGAATCTTAAACTTTATATGCAATTTACTTTGTAAATAATCTACAATAGGTTGTACTGAAGTATTTGCATTAATACTTATTTCATTTGTTTTTTTATCAAAAGGTCTTCCAACGTGTGTCATTAGTATTATTTTGCCACCTTTCGCATTTATATAATACAGTGTACCCAAAGTGGCATCAATTCTATAAGGGTCATAAATAATACCCTTTTTTACTACATTATGGTCAACCCTGACCAATACTATTTTGCCTTTTAAATCAGCTTGTTGAATGAGCGGAAAATTAAATGAATGTTCCATTTTATTAATTTTTTAATGTTTGAATTATACAAACTTACATATATTTATTTTAAAAATATCTATTTAATATTTTTATTCACTAATGTCCGATTAAATTTCACATTTTAATAATGTCGTACCTACGGCACT
>MNXO01000078.1 GCA_001872995.1 Bacteroidetes bacterium CG2_30_32_10
GTTCAATTGTTTAGAATGAGTTTTTTATTAACTATTTGATTATTTGTAGTAATTTTAACAGTATAAACTCCTTTATTCATATAGCTTATATCAATTTGTATGTTTACCACATTATTTGTTTTTTTTGACAATATCATTTTTCCTTGCATATTGTAAATTTCTATTTCAGCGTCTTTTACTACTGAAGGGAAGAAAATAGATACAATCCCTGAAGTGGGGTTTGGCTGTATGCTAATGAATGAGGTTTGGGTAAAAGTGTTGGTTCCAGTTAAGGCATTAAAAGTTATTTCGATGGTGTCAATATCTACACAATTGTTGCTGTTAGTAACTGTAACGCTTATTTCGTGTGTTCCCAATCCCAGTAGGGCAAAATCTATTGTTACAATTCTTCCGTTTAATGAAGGATTAGACCAGATGAAATTGCTTCCAGCTCCTGCATCTAAGGTGATGCTTTGGTTTTCTGAAAGAATGGTGTCGTTTCCTAATTTTACATCAGGGTTGTTATATATTGATAAGGATGCTGCATCTGAAAAAGCACTAGGATTGCAAACCCCACTCACTTTGCATCTATATGCATAATCATTCATAATGCTTGTAGCAGAAGCAATGTTTAATATATTTGAAAATGCACCACTATAAACATTGTTATTCGTAATATTAATAAACCCAGAACCTTCGTTTATTTGCCATTGATAATTAATAGCAGTACCATTAGCATTAATAGCGAAACTTGTATTTTCACCTTCACAAACAGAAGAAGACATTGGTTGAGATATTATTGAAGGTGATGAAAAAATGGTTAAATGAGCATTATTACTAGTTGCATTACCATAATCATTTGCAACAAAGCAGCGATAAAGAAAGTTATTCATAGTTGCTGCTGCAGTTGCTATGCTTAAGGTTGAAGTAGTTGTTCCATTGTAAATTTCGCTATCAGTTAAAGTTTTCCAAATAGTATCGTATTCTTGCCATTGATAAGTTGTGGCATTGGTTGCGGATATTGCAAAAATAGCAAGTGAATTAGCACATATATTAATATCATAAGGATGAGCGGAAATTGTGGGAACAGCGGCGGCAGTTACATTGCAATAATCGCTTGCACTTCCTATGAGGTCTGTTGCGTTTAATGTAATTTTTGCTGTTGTGCCAAGTGCTGTTCCAATTGGGCAGCTAATACTGAGATTAACGGTTTGTATCGAATTTGCTGGTAAAAAATAAGGAGAGCTAGGTGAAATTATTGAAACCGACCATCCACTGATGTCTATTGATGCTGATAAATTAACCGTTGTGGGCGAAGAGGTACGATTTTGTATTGTAAAATCTAAATTTATAGTGCTATCTGGAACTATTTGTTCTGATGGGGGAGCAGTTACAACAATATTGGGTAACAAATTAGCATTAAACTTTTCAAGAGCCTGAATGGTCCATGTTTTACCTGACGCAAGACTTGGCGTGCGATATTCTAAAGCCATTCCATTGTCAGTTTCTTCATTTTCGTCAATTATGTTGGTTAAAGCATTGGCAATGATGTTTTGATACACCGCATAATAATTCTGACTTTCAAAAGCATAAGGCATTGTGATGCCCTGCATATCTAATTTTTGCAAATTGCCTGCAATTGTTTTTTTTACCCCAACGATATTTTCATTTGAAAAATATAAACCAGCTCCATAATCATCTCCTTGCAAATAGGTATCTCCACCTGAAAAAAATCTAAGATCATTGATGGTAGTGCCAGATATATTGGTTATTTCCCAAGTATAATAAATAATAGTAGAACCAGCGGGATAATAGGTAGTTTGTTTAATTCGTAATGTTTCGTTTTTTTCTAAAATTAGTTCGTTGGTATTGGCATCCACATTGGTATTGCTAATAGTTGTAAAAACATTAGAAGCCCCAACAAAATAGGAACCGTCGCCACTGAATGTTTCCCCATTGGCAAATAACCAAATACTCTTGCTGCTATTGCCATACCATTGTTTAATCCAAGAACCAGAAATGTAACGATTAACTTGCATATTTGCATTGTCATAAATAAAAACCTGAAGAGTTCCTTCAGACGCAATGCCTCCAAGTTTATGAACCGATTTACTTGAATTTATGCTTAAATCCTTTTTTTCTTGTGCCATTGCACCATTAATACTAATAAAAGTAATTATTAGTAATAAAAGTTTAAGTGTTTTCATCTTTTTATTTCTTTTGTTTGGAATAGTATCGCAAAATTGATAAAGTAAAATTATAACCAAATGCAAATAATTTATATAGTAGAATTTGTGAAATAGGTAAGTATAAATACTTAAGAAGTTTGTATAATGCAGCAGGGCTAAGCAATTATTTGCCTAGCCCTGCTGCATTATTTTATATTAAAGGAATATTAGTTTACAATGAGCTTTTTATTTACTATTTGATTATTAGAAATAATTTTAACCGTATATGCTCCCTTAGCCACATTGCTCATATCAATTGGAGTGTTTAAAACATCGTTTACTTTTTCTTTTTTAACAATTTTACCTTGTATATTGTAAATTTCTATTTCAGTATCTTTTGCTATTGAAGGAAAGATAATAGATACAATCCCTGAAGTTGGGTTTGGTTGTATGTTAATTGATGAGGTTTGGGTATAATTGTTAGTTCCAGTAAAGGTTGTAAAAGTTATTTCTATGGAATCAACATCCACACAACCATTGCTATTAGTAACTGTAACACTTATTTCGTGTGTTCCTAATCCCATTAAGGCAGCATCTATTGTTACAATTCTGCCGTTTAATGAAGCATCAGACCAAGTGTAATTACTTCCAGCTCCTGCATCTAAGGTGATGCTTTGGTTTTCTGATAGAATGGTGTCGTTTCCTAATTCTACATTTGGCAAACTATACACGCTTAAAACGGCAACATTAGAAATTGGATTTGGATAGCAAGCTCCACTTACTTCGCATTTGTATTCATAGCCATTCATATTGGTTGTTGCTGAGGAAATGTTTAATATATTTGAATTTGCGCCGCTATATATATTGTTATTATTGATGTTTATAAAACCAAAACCATCGTTTACTAACCATTGATAAGTAATTGCTGTACCAGTAGCTGTTATATTAAAACTTGTGTTTTCGCCTTCACAGATGTTTGAAGCAATCGGTTGTTCAATAATAGAAGTGGAATAAACGATTGTTAAAGAAGCGTCATCACTAACCACATTGCCAAAAGAATTGGTAACATTGCAACGATATTGATGATTATTTAAAGAATCTTCTATGCTTGATATATTTAGATTTGGAGTGTTTGTGCCGCTATAGATACCTCCAGATGACAAGTTGTTCCAGTCAGTGGTATATTCTTGCCATTGATAAGTATTAGCATTGTTTGCAGTTAAACTAAATGAGGCTGGCAATCCCATACATAAATTTTGGCTTGATGGTTGAGCTGTTATAGAAGGTAATTCAACAACCATAACATTGCAAAAATCACTAGCAGTTCCATTGCCATTTATAGCATTTAGCGTTACTTTTGCAGTGGTTTCTATTGGGGTGCCCTGAGGACAAGTTACAGTTAAATGTACTATTTGAGTTGCATTAGCTGGCAAAGTGAAAGTAGAGGATGGAGATGCCAATGCTACCGACCATCCTGCTAAATCAACTGTTTTTGTTAATGTAAGTGTGGTAGGATATGCTGTTCTGTTTTTAACTGTGAAATCAAGGTTTATTGATGCTCCTGGTTCTACCTGTGCTGAAATTGGTGCTGTAACTATTACATCTGTTATTGGAACAGAATTAAACTTTTCAATTGCTTGAATAGTCCATGTTTCACCTGCTGCAAGACTTGCTATACGATATTCTAAAGCCAACGCATTGTCTGTAGTTTCAGAAGTATCTATTAGATTTAATAATGCATTTGAAACAATACTTTGATAAACTGAAACGTAATATCTACTATCATAAGCATAAGGAATTGTAATGCCTTGCATTTCTAACTTTTGCATTTTATTACCTATTATTTTCTTAACACCAACTGCATTTTCTGTTGGTAACCAAAAACCTGGACCAAAATCATTTCCGCCCAAATAAGTATCGCCACCTGAAAACATCCGAAAATCATTAATTGTAGTATCAGATAAATTGGTAATGTCCCATTTGTAATAAACGATTGCTGAGTTAGCTGGGTAAAATGTAGTTTGTTTTATTCTGATTTTTCCAGCTTTTTCTAATATCAATTCATTGGTATTTGCATCCACTTTAGAATTGCTAACAGTTGTGAGCAATGTAGATGTTCCAGAATAGTAACCACCAACAGCTTTATAAGCAGTTCCACCAGCATATAGCCAAATGCTTTTGCTACTGGTACCATACCATTGATTTACCCATAAACCTGAAGCATATTTAAATACTTGCATGTTTGAATTGTCATACAAAACAACCTGAAGATTTCCTTCACTTGCAATACCTCCAAGTGATTGTGAAGATTTTTCTGAGTTTAGACAAATATCTTTTTTAACTTGTGCCATTGCACTATTGATGATTAAAAAAAGTATTAAAAAGAGGTATATTTTTATTGTTTTCATGGCGCTGAGTTTATAATGTTTCAATTCTTCTTTTTTTTATTGTTCAAAGTGTATTTTTAATGAAACAAAATTACTTGAAGAACGAAAGTTTACATACAGTAGTAATTATGAAATCAATAGGTATTTGTTCTTAAACTATCAATATTCACATTGTATATAGTAGGAATACCAATGAAAATGGTGGGGAAATGAAGTTTATCTCAATCAATATTAGTAAAACGGAGATAAACGAAAACTGCAAATAGCAGCTAGGTCATATCAAAATATAATAAAGAGAATTTTATACCGATTTGCATTTGTTGTTATAATTTTATTTTAAAATTATAATGAACCGCATTGGCATAATACTAAGTAAGTATTCTTTATCGAAAAATTCCTCTATGGGTGCATATAGTATTAGGAGAGAATTTTATTGGTCTTTTGTGCTTACCTCAACCAATTTAAAATTTTCGTATTTATAAATAGTGGTAAAATTGTTTTCTGCCCCATCATTATTAATTGATTTGCTAAATTTAAAATGGGTAGTAAGTCCTTTGTATTTAACGATTGTATCAGAGGCAATGCAATTTTCAAAATCTTTTCCGTAGGTTTTTAAAATGCTAAGGAAATAAAAAGCTTCATCAAAGCCTTGGAAAACATATTTATCGGGCTCAGAGTAATATTGTTCGCGGTATTTACGTAATAAATTATTAACATTAGGATTTTCGTAATCAATAAAACAAGTAGCAGTGAGATGCAACTTTAGTTTTTGTAAATAATCTGTTTCCACAATTTCAAATGAACGCCAATTAGGTGGTCCAAAAAGGATGATGTTGTATTTGTTGATTAATGCACTTAAATTTCTCACATAGTTCATCACAAACACTTCATTACTATTGAATGTAATAATAATGTTTTCTTTTTCTTCAGATAAGTATTGTTCAATACCAGCAATTCCTTCTTTACTATAATTAACTTCTTTATAAATTTTAACTTCGGCTTTATTCAATGTAAGAGAATCTAATATTTTTTTCAGCAAAACAACACTGGATAAGTCTTTTTCAATTCCGTTATGAACAATAATAATTTCAGAAGAAGGATAATTTTGCATTATGTAGTTTGCAGTACTTTCTAATTGTTTGTGTTGAGAAGGCATTACCTGAAACACATTGGCATTTGATATTAGTAGAGAATTATCAAATGAAAGAGGCGAAATGACATTAATATTTAAAGGTTTTGCATAAGTAACCGTCTTTTTTAACGGTTCATGAAAGAAAGGACCAATGATTAAATCCATTGTCTTTATTTCTGGTTTTTCTAATATCGTTGCGAGTTTGTTGGTATCTTTTTCAACATCATATACATAAAGATTTACTGACATACCAATTTGTTGAAGAGAATCTAATGCTAATAGCACACCTTCATAAAAAGGAATAAATGTAAATGATTTATTTTTCTTATATTTTTCAACTACTTTAATCTCTCTTAAATCGAGTTTATTAATATCTTCGAGATATAAAGGAATCATTAAGGCAACATTAAATGAAGTTTTGTTGGTAATAGGGCTACAAGGTTTTTCATTCGTAACAGTTTGTTTATTGCCGTTTGGTTTTATGTTGTTATTTTGGATGTTTTTAGTTGTTTTTTCGGGTATTATAATAATTTGCCCTTCTTTCAATCCATTAGATAATTCTGGATTGGCTTTAACCAAATCATAAACTTCCAGATTATATTGTTTTGCAATAGCATACAAAGTTTCTTTGGCATCTGTCTTGTGAAATATTGTTTCCTTTTTATCACCCAAGATAGGGATATTAAGTATCTGGTCTGTTTTAATGCCTTGTTTTGCTTCAGGATTGAGAGCAAGAATGGTGTCAATAGTAACTTCATAAGATTTAGCAATGGCATATAAGGTTTGTTTTTTTAAAACAGTATGCAGATAGAACTTTTTTCCGTTAATGATTTCAACTTTATCGGATTTGTTTTTTAATGTATTATCTTGAGCCTGTAAGTTGAGGGAGCAAGCATTAAAGAATATAATAAAAACAAAAAAACGTATTGCCTTTTTCATAAATTGAAGATAAAGGTTAAAAAATATATTTTATTCCCACTCAATAGTTGCAGGTGGTTTAGAGCTAATATCATAAACTACTCGGTTGATACCTTTTACTTTGTTAATTACTTCGTTAGAAATCAATGAAAGAAAGTCGTAAGGAAGATGCGACCAATCTGCAGTCATTCCATCTGTGGATGAAACAGCTCTTAAACAAACTACATTGTCATAAGTACGTTCATCTCCCATAACTCCAACCGATTGAACGGGCAAAAGAATTGCTGCTGCCTGCCAAACTTCATGGTAAAGATTTGCTTTTTTAAGTCCATCAATAAAAATTGCGTCCACCTTTTGCAAAAGAGTAACTTTTTCGGGTGTAATATCGCCTAAAATGCGAATTGCTAAACCAGGTCCAGGAAAAGGGTGCCTTCCAATCAAATCGTTGCTTATACCAAGGGCTTTCCCTATCTTTCTCACTTCATCTTTAAACAAAGTATTTAGAGGTTCAACTATTTTGAGCTTCATAAAGTCGGGTAACCCACCTACATTATGATGCGATTTAATTTTTGCAGAGGGACCATTTACTGAAACAGATTCAATCACATCAGGATAAATGGTGCCTTGGGCAAGCCATTTTACATTTTCTATTTGGTGGGCTTCTTTGTCAAAAACATCAATAAAAGTTTTCCCAATGGCTTTTCTTTTTTCTTCGGGCTCAGTTATTCCCTTTAATGCAGCATAAAAAAGAGCTTTTGCATCAATACCAATTACATTTAAACCAAAGTCTTTATATGAATGAAGCACGTTTTCAAACTCATCTTTTCTTAATAACCCATTATCAACGAATATGCAGTATAAGTTTTTTCCTATTGCTTTGTGAAGCAACATTCCTGCAACAGTAGAATCTACACCACCCGATAACCCAAGTACCACTTTGTCGTTACCAATTTTTTCTTTTAAATTTCGAATAGTAGAATCGATAAAAGAATCGGGTGTCCAGTTTTGAGAACAACCACAAATATGAACTACAAAGTTTTTTAATATAGACAAGCCATCAGTAGTATGATAAACTTCGGGATGAAATTGTATGGCATACGTATTTTCATTGGTAACTTTATAACCAGCAACTTTAACGTCTTTGGTGCTTGCGATTACTTCAAAATTAGAAGGTAATTCGGCAATAGTATCGCCATGCGACATCCAAACTTGTGAATTGTCCGAAATGTTTAATAATAAATCAGAAGTTTTGTTGATAAAAGATAGATTCGCTCTTCCATATTCTCTTATTTTAGAGGGCAAAACATTACCACCGCTTGATTGAGCAATGAACTGTGCTCCGTAACACACTCCTAATAATGGAATAGTTCCTTTGATATTTGTTAAATCAGGAGAGGGTGCGTTTTCGTCTCTCACAGAAAAAGGACTTCCTGAAAGAATAACACCTTTAATTTCGTTTAGTGCTTTAGGAACTTTGTTATATGGAATAATTTCACAATATACATTAAGCTCTCTTACTCTACGGGCAATCAATTGCGTATATTGAGAACCAAAGTCAAGAATTAAAATTTTTTCCATATTGCAAAGATATGATATTTATCAGGTTGTCAAATAAAAAAACGAGTTCTAAAATGAAAACTTTTTAAAGGTTATAATAGGTATTTAATCAAAAAACCACCCAGCAAAAACAGGTGGTTCTTTAATTTTAATAAAATAAATATCTATTTTAATTTTGCAAGTATTTCTGGAATGCGTTTTACCATTGCCATTTCTTTCATTTTTTCGCGAGCTTCGCGGCAAGGTGAACCAAAATATACTTTTCCTCCTTTTAATGTTTTGCCAACTCCTGATTGTGCTAATACAATGGCACCTTTCCCTATTGTTAAATCTTTTTGAACGCCAACTTGACCCCAAAGAATTACATCATCTTCAATAGTTGTAACTCCTGCAATGCCAACTTGCGATGCAAATAAACAGTTTTTGCCAATCACCGTATCGTGACCAATCTGAATATGATTATCCATTTTAGTTCCTTTTCCGATTCTTGTATCTCCAGAAACTCCTTTATCAATGGTGCAATTACATCCTATTTCTACATTATCTTCTATAACAACCCTGCCACAAGATTCCATTTTATCGTATCCTTCGGGGCGACGTTTGTAGTAGAAAGCATCTCCACCAATTGTCGTGTTGCAATTGATAATAACATTATCACCTAAAACGCAATGATCGTAAATGCTAACATTTGCCTGAATTAAACAATTTTTACCAATTTTTACGTGATTACCCACAAATGCACCTGGTTGAATAATTGTTCCTTCGCCAATGATAGCAGAGGGACTAATTGCCTGAGTGCATTTTTCAAAAGGTCTAAATTTTTTAACTAAAGCAACATAGTCTCTAAAAGGGTCGTCTGAGAATATCAAAGCTTTGCCAGCAGGACAAGGAAGTTTTTTGTTGAGTAGAATGGTTGTTGCTTTAGAATTAAGCGCTTTATCGTAATACTTAGGTAGATCCACAAATGTTAAATCACCTTTTACAACCATGTGTATTTCGTTGATGCCACTTACAATAAAATCAGGAGCACCTTCAAATTCAGCATTTATAATAGCTGCAATATCTTTTAATTTATAAACAGGATTTATTTCCATTATTTTTTAAGTATTTAAATCATTTTTTTTATTTCACTTCTAACTTCCAACTTCCGTCTTCCAACTTCCGTCTCTTATTTATCTGACTCTTTCGTGATATCCACCAACACGGGTATCAACTTTTATTTTATCGCCTACATTCACAAATAATGGAATATTTATATTGGCTCCAGTTTCAACTTTAGCTGGTTTAAGAGCATTGGTGGCAGTATCACCTTTCACACCTGGCTCAGAATAAGTAACTTCTAATTCAACAAATGCTGGAAGTTCGCAAGATAAAGGGGTTTCTGTATCTGCATGAAAAACTATTTCAACGCCTTGTCCTTCTTTTAAAAATTGAGGTGCATTGATGATTGCTTCTTCAATAGAAACTTGTTCAAAAGTTTCGGTATGCATAAAGTTATAGCCATTTTCATCTTTATAAAGAAACTGATAAGGACGACGTTCAACCCTTGCAACATCTATTTTAACACCAGAAGTAAATGTATTAGGAATTACTCTGCCTGTTTTAAGGTTTTTTAGTTTCGTTCTAACAAATGCGGGACCTTTACCAGGTTTCACGTGCTGAAATTCCACTATCATATATAAATCTTTGTTAAATTCAATACATAAGCCATTTCTGAAATCTGCGGTAGTAGCCATAAATGCTTTTTTAATTTAGTTTACATTAAATTTTGGGCAAAAGTACATTTTTTTTCTAAATGGGTAACCAACCAATTGAAAAATTATCATTTAAAGTGTAATTTGTTGTATCTTTACAGGGTCATAAAGCATCATTCCTATGAAAAATTTATTAATTATTGCAACAGCAACTTTCGCATTTTCACTATTTTCAGCGCAAGCCGCAGTAAACGATTCAATTAAATTTAAAAATTCCTCAAATCCTATATCATTTCATTTACTTGCAGGCACTAGTTTTATAACAGGTTTCAAAAATGGGGGAGGAGCTTTGAGCACTTTTGTAGCACCTCAATTTAGTTATCCTTTATCAAAACGTTTTGCAATTGATGCTGGTTTTGCTATTGTAAATACCAGTTTCAACGCAAATTTTTCTGGAAACAACGAAACACCTAAAAAGTCATTTGCCAACAATTACACTTCTACTCTTATTTATGCAGGGGGTAAGTATTTTCTCAATGAACGTTTTACACTAAGCGGACAAGCATATACGCAAGTGGGTGCTTTTGAAAACAATGACTATCAAAAGAAAAAGCTTAATAACAATATCAAAGGAGCCACCTTTGGCGTTGATTATAAGATTACCGAAAATTCCTCCATCGGTATTCATTTAAATTATTCTAATGGGAATTCGCCTTTTTACAATAACTCCTATGGAATGCAAAATCAAAATTCTTTTTACAACAGATAAAATGAATATTGGTTTTTCAAACATACATAAACAAATGTTAACCATTAGAGATGAATACTTAAAATACATTTCATCTGACATTAAAAAAAATACAGATAAAAGTAAATTTATTAAATATTTAGATTTCTAATGAAATCAGCCGATAAAATATTTTCCCTTTTTACTCTTGCAGTTTTTATTGGATTATTATTACCAGTTTTGTTAAAGGATGGCATGTTTCTCGATGGTGTTACTTATAGTTGCATTTCGAAAAATCTTGCAAATAATATTGGTGAACTGTGGAAACCTCATTATACAAAAACATTGTACCCTGCTTTTTATGAGCACCCTCCATTAGTATTTGGAATACAATCATTGTTTTTTAGACTTATGGGTAATGGTATATATCCCGAAAGAATATATTCGTTCTTTACGGCCATATTCGTCCTCATTGGAATTATTTTAAATTGGAAACTTTTCACTAATAATTCAAAATTTCAGACTTCTTATTGGCTACCTATACTCTTATGGATACTTACTCCGGTTGTTTTCTGGTCATTTGGCAACAATATGCTCGAAAATACACTCAGTGTATTCACTGTTTTTTCTGTCTATTTTATTTGTAAAGCACTTATTCAGGTTAAGGTTTTGTGGCTGATACCTGGAGGAGTTCTTGTATTACTTTCATTTCTTTCCAAAGGTTTTGTGGGGTTATTTCCTTTAGTATCTATTATATTTTATAGCTTGATATTTAGAAATATTAAAATAAATAGGACAATACTCTATACCCTCTTAATATTACTTGTCCCTATTGGATTATTATTTATTCTCATTTTTTTATTTCCAGAATCAAAAAATAATATCACGCATTACTTTAACAGACAGCTGATACCTTCATTGAGAAATGAAAATGAAATCACAACCGACTACCGTATTGGTATTATCCTGAAACTGATTACTGAACTACTTTTTCCACTTATAATACTTGGTATCTATTTAATCAGAAGCAGATTTACAAAATATAGAACCATATTTTCATATAATAAAGCTGCAATATTTTTTATTTGCATTGGTTTGTCTGCATCTATTCCTATAATCATAACTTTAAAGCAAAGAGGATACTATCTTGTTCCTTCTATACCTTTTTTTGTAATAGGCCTAAGTTTATTTTTATGTGATCCAATAAATAATTTGATAGAAAAGATTCCCTCACAAATAAAATTATGGTTAAAAAGATTAGCAATCATATTAGTGCTATTTTCATTGTTATTGTCATTGCTTTCAATAGGAAAAATTAACAGAGATAAAGAAAAATTGCATGATATTTATATTCTTACTCGAAAAATTCCGCCTGGTACAATAATTGGAACAATTAAAGAAAATTGTTCTGATTGGGGTCTTATTGCTTATTTGGGTCGAATGGGTTATTTGAGTTTAGATTCTGATAATAAACATGAATATTTTTTGCTAAACAAAGAGAATATTATTGATAGTACTTTATTAAAACAATACCAAGAAGTAAGTCTTGGTTTATTAAAATTTAAATTGTTACAAAGAATAAACTGAAACATATCTCCTTAAATCTTCGTACTTCGCCAAGTAACAAAGAATTCAATAAAACAAGGGTCCTGACTTGTCCCCTCCCAAATTAGTGCGGTGGTAAAACGCTAATAATCAGTGTAAATTTGTTTTTAAATGTTAATTTTACCGCACTAAGGCGAATTTATCATGAAAGTAAGGGTATTAAAAACTGCATCAAAGGCAAATGCGGTGCAAGTTGTGAATT
>MNXO01000026.1 GCA_001872995.1 Bacteroidetes bacterium CG2_30_32_10
TTTAAATTTTTCTGCTACAATTTGATTCGTATTAAAAGCTAATTTGGGAGTCCTCGTATTAATTTCTTTAGCCTTTTGGGGTTCTTCTTTTATTAAAATAGGTTCTTCTTTTTTTAATATTTTTAGAGGTTCTGTAACAATATGTTTTTCGCTTGTTTTGATTTCTTCACGCAGAACTTCATTTTCTTTTCTTCGATACGCATTATTCAAAGCTTCTTTTTCTTCTGCTTTTTGGTTTAAATGGGAATACATTTCGTATAAATCGCGAATATCAGAAAGAATTAAATCTATTTCAATTTGAGGAATATGTTCTCTATATTGGTTTATTATCGTAGATTTTTCAATAATTTTTTCGAGTTGCTGTATTATTTCTTCTTTGTTGCTAATCATTTTCATTGTTTTTTGTTTTTTAGAGCGGCATCTTGCAATTGTATCATCTTATCTTCTACATAATAAAGCTTTTCAACAAAAGCGTTGGTACGTTTAATTTCTTTTGTTCTATTGTTTGGTAAGTCCGTTGTAATGTGGTCCACTATTTCTCCAGGGTTAGCCGACATAATATAAATATCATCACCCAAATAAACTGCTTCTGAAATATCGTGCGTAACAAGTATAATCGTAGGATGGACTTTTTGCCATAAGTCGAGCATAAAGTCTTGCATTTTCAAACGAGTATAAACATCTAATGCTCCAAAAGGTTCATCCATTAATAGTATTTCCTGATTCACCAATAAGCTTCTAGCAATAGCTACTCGTTGCAATTGTCCGCCAGATAGCGTAGGGTATTTCGCATATTTTTTTTCCTGCCCTTCTAAACCAACAATTTTAAGCATTTCCATTGCTTTTTCTTGTCTTTCTTTGGCTGGTGTTCCTTTAAATTCTAAACCAAGAGCAACATTTTCTAAAACAGTCATCCAAGGAAATGATGAATATTGTTGAAAAACCATTCCAATTCTATCCGTTTCCTCTCGAGGTTTTGCCTTAAGAAGCACCTCTCCATTAGAGGGTTGTTGTAAGCCCGCAATATATCTTAAAATGGTAGATTTCCCGCAACCTGAAGCTCCTAAAATAATCACAAACTGTCCTTGATTGGGTTTGTCTTCGATTAGCAAGTTAAGATTTTTAATTATCATTGTTTTCCCATTATCATAAGTTTGATTTACATTACGTAATTCAATTATATCGGGAAGTGGAGAGTTATCAAATATAAATGCCATATTTCTTTTTTTTACTTGTGTTTATAAGGAAATAAAACTTTATCTAACCAAACAAAAAGTCTATCTTGAAGAACGCCTATTATAATAATAACCAGTAGAATTGCAAAAACTTTATCTAAGCGACTTTGTCGGGCAGCAGTATATATCAAAGCTCCTACACCGCCTGTTTTATTAACCAACTCAGCAACAATAATATAGGTCCAAGATATGGCGGTTAAAACGCGAATGTCATCAAAAATTCTTGAGGTAACAAAGGGCCAATAAACCCTACGAACCAATTGCCAATTGCTTGCCCCCATCGTGTATGCTGTTTGCAAATAGATGGTATCTATTTGACTGATTCGAAAAACAACGACTGGTAATAAATAAACAATAATACCAAAAGCAAGAAATTGCACCTTCATATTGGTTTCTATACCAAACCAAGCAATAAATAAACCTGTTACAGCGGTTAGCGGCAAAAATCGAATGGCTTCTATGTATCTATTCAGCATACTTTTGAAAAACGGAATCAACCCAATTATAAATCCAAATAGAATGGATATAATGATTGCTTCGAGATAACCCAAAAGGTTGAGTTTGATAGAATACAAAGTGTTGCGAACCAGTAAATCTTGAAAATGCAATTCTTTAAACGAAGCTATAACACTATAAGGAGATGGAAGAACTCCTCTTTGAACTAAACTTTTCTTTCGAAGTGTTACTTTTAAGGTATCCGAATTGATTTTCTTACCAGAAAAATCTATTGTTTCAATAAAATAGTTTCCATTTTTTCTTATTTTGCATTCGCTTCTTGTTTCTCCGTCAATTGCATTTCCATCAACAAACCATTGATAATGATTTGCTTTGTATCTACAAATCAAAGTATCGGTTTGGTTTTTTGTATCTATGTCTGGTCTTTTAATAGAATTATAAATGCTATCTGTTAAATAATATTTACTTGAATTGGTATAATCTACCGTTGGTTTTCCTATATTTGCTGTTATAAGATACCATATCAGTAAAATTAAAACAAACCCTGATATTTCAATCAGGGCTGATGTTTTATTTGGTAATTGATGATTTATTTTGAAAAATTGCATATTTGCTTAATTTATTTTTGTTTATTTATTTCATGAAAGCAAAATATTTTTAACAACCAGTATTATTCTGCTAACAATTCAAAATCAGTTCTTCTGTTTTTTGCTTTTCCTTCGGTTGTTGTGTTCGGAGCTACAGGTTTACTTGAGCCATTACCAACGATTATAAAACGATTGGGGTCAAATTTGTATTCTTTAACTAAATAATCAACCACTGTTTTTGCTCTGTTGTATGATAATTTTTTGTTTGCAGCATCACTTCCAATATTATCGGTATTTCCTTCAATTCGAATACGTGCATTAGAAAATGATTTGGCAATATCAACAAATTCGTTGTCAATTACATATTTTGAATTGTCATCAAGCATATAGGAACCAGAAGGGAATACAATACTTACCCTTTTGGTAGAAATAGCATCTATTTTTTTAGTTTTGTCTGTTAGTTGGGTAAATTTGGTGTTTTCTTCGGCTTCATATCCTGAACCACTTAATTTAACGTTTGAAACGATTGATGAATTAGATACAAAACGCCAACTTGGAACTTCACCAGTGATTAAACCTATTTTTTGATATTTAAGCGACATTTTGTTGTAAATATCTTCTCCTTTTACGCCATTGTAATTGCCATTAATGTTAAAGAAATTAATATTGTCGCCATAAGTACACAATCTTACATTGTTAATTGCTTGCAAACAAAAGTCTTCGGGTTGTTGCATGCCATCGGCTAAGATTTTTGCAGCTTTATTTTTGGCATCATTAGAGGCGTTAAGTTCTGCAGAGCCTTTCATCCAACCTTCGAACAATTGTTCGAGCATTTTTTTGTTTTTATCAATATATTCTTTTTTAGCAAAGAAAACATCGGCGATGATAAACGAAGCTTGTTTAGTGTTTTGTAGCACTTTGGAACCAGAAATTTTAGCCACACAATCGGCATCGTCTGGGCTCCAAACCACTGCTGCATCTACCGTTCCTTTTTTAAATAAATCGGCGGCTTCTAAACCACTGGCAACTTTCACTGCTTCTATGTCGGAGTATTGCATATTGTTGGCTTCCAGCAACCAAAGGAGGAAAGTGTTGCTTGCAGTCATTTCTGCAAAAGCTATCTTTTTTTCTTTTAAATCGGCAACATTGTTTATTCCTTTTCTTACTACAATGGCATCTCCACCTCTCGACCAGTCGCATTGAAAGATTATTTGTGGATTAAATTCTTTTAATGAATTTACTTCAGTGGTATATGAATCAACAGTTGCATAAACAACATCTATATTTCCTGATTTCCAAGCTTCGCGGCATTGGTTAAAATCGTCTAATAATTTAAAGTCAACCAAGAAACCATAATCTTTATAAAATCTTGAATTTTTAGATGGTTTAAACCCTTCGTTAAAGAATTGACCACCTGCAAAACCGCCCCAAGTATTAACGCCAATGCGAATTACTTTTTCTCCTTTTAGGTCTTCGGGTAAGTCGGAATTGTTTTTATCGCCACCTGGTGCTATTTTATCAATGAGTCCAAGTTTGTAAACTGCAAATACCAAGCCGCCTATGATAACAGCGACAATTAATAGTTTTGAAAATGGGGTAAGTTTCTTTTTCATAATTGTGTTTTTTAAAATTTTACTTACAAAAGTATAATTTTATTTTAATTCATTTATTATTTATCGTAAGTTTTATTGATTTATTTTTTTGATTTTAAAATTAGTCAAATGAGTAAAAATGTGCTGCAACTATTTTAAGTTTTCACCAAGTATTTTGCAGAAAGGGAAGCATATAGCTTATAAACACCTATTGCAATAACTATTCCCACTATTGCTCCGCAAAGTATGTCAGCTGGATAATGAACTCCTAAATAAATTCTGGTATAGCATAGCAAAGTTGCCCAAAAGATTAATAGAATAGGTAAATATTTCACTTTTTTTCTAAGAAACAAGATGGTAAGCGTGGTGATTCCGAAAAAATTAGTGGCATGCGAGGAAACAAAACCATAGTCTCCTCCACGATAGCCGTTTACTAAATGCACCAACCCTTCTAAGGAGGGTTCGTGCGAAGGTCGGAAACGATGAAAGAAGTTTTTAAACAAATGAACTGAGGTTTGATCCGAAATAGTTACCAACAATGCATAAGCAAGTATGATGTAGAAGGTTTGGTATTTGTAGTGCTTAATAATAAAATATAATAGCAATAAATATACAGGAATCCATAAATATCCTTTGGTCATCCAATACATGGCTACATCAAAAAAAGCATTGTGTTTGCTATTTAAAAACAAAAACAAGGTAGTATCCCATTGTTTCAATGTCTCTATCATTACTTTGTGTATAGATTGTTAATTATTAGTAAGCATTTTAAATATAGAACATCGTTAATTATGATTTATTAAGAAAAGGAACAAATTTTTAATGATCAAACTACCTGTTTTTTTTTTCTCAACACCATAAAGTATATCCCAACCAAAATAAAAGGAATACTATAAAGTTGTCCAAGGTTTAAGAGCATAGATTTTTCGCTATCAACCTGGGGTTCTTTAAGAAATTCTAATAAAAATCGAATGGTGAACAATAGCACTAAAAATGCACCAAACACAAAGCCCGATTCGTATTTGTCTTTGGTTTTCTGGTATAATTTATATAAGAAGAAAAATAAAAGTAAGTAAGAAAGTCCTTCGTAGATTTGAGTAGGGTGGGAGGGTAGCGAATTCTCTCTCACAAAAATAAAAGCCCAAGGCAGGTTTGTTGGATATCCGTATATTTCGGAGTTCATTAAATTGCCCATTCTGATAAAAAAGCCTGCAGAGGCAATCACAATAACCAATTTATCTAACACCCATAAGTATTTTTTACCAGTCTTTTTGCAAAAAAGATAGATGGAAAATAAGATACCAATAGCAGCTCCATGACTAGCAAGACCACCTTCCCAAATTTTAAGAATTTGAAGTGGATGGGTAAGAAAAAATGCCGGTTCGTAAAGCAAACAATGTCCCAAACGCGCTCCAATAATGGTGCCCAAACCAACGTAAAGCGTTAGTTTATCGAGAAGCTCGATGGGAATTTTTTCTTTTTTAAAGAGATTGGCAAGTATGAGGTATGCAAAAATGAAGGCTGATGCAAAAAGCAAGCCGTACCATCTTAAGGGAAATCCTAATATGTTGAAGATTTCGGGGTTTACATTCCAAGTAATATATGTAAGCATTGGTGCAAGTTTTTATTTGCAAATTTACAAGTTTTATTTTAACAAATTATTAATTTTAAAGCAACCCTTTAAATCAATGAAAAGCCCAATTTTACTAATTATAAAACAACTACGCTAAAATTATAGGTAAAAAAACCTAATTTTATTTTTAATGAATGTCCGTTATATTCCCTAAATTTATTATTTTTGTAAAAAAACAAATTATGAATCTACTCAATTTTATAACTCAGTTTCCAGATGAAGATACTTGTAAAAATAAATTCAAGGAAATACGAGATACAGAAGGTGTGATATGTGCTCATTGTGGAGGCAAAGACCATTATTGGAAAAAAGATAAATGGCAATATGAGTGTAAGAAATGTAAAACCAGAACTACCTTAAGAAGTGGAACAGTGATGCATGGTTCTAAATTGCCATTTCGCTATTGGTTTGTTGCTATGCATTTACTTACATCAACCAAAAAGAGTTTTTCTGCACTTGAATTACAGAGGCAACTTGGACATAAACGCTATGAACCTATTTGGAAAATGCTTCATAAATTAAGAGAGGCAATGGGTAAAAGAGATGATAATTACACTCTATCAGGTCAAATAGAATTAGATGAAGGTTTTTTTTCAACTGAAATAGCAATTGAAGGAAAAAACAACCCACTAAAAAGAGGAAGAGGAAGCCAAAAGAAGACCAAAGTTCTTGTTATGGTTGAAAGCAAGGAAGTTGAAGGAGAAAACACAAAAAGAGGGAAACCTCGTATAGTTGGGCATTTGAAAATGCAAGTTATTGACAATCTGAAATCAGAAACCATAACGCCTGTTGTGGAAAGTAATATATTGAAAGATTCATTAATAAATACCGACGATTCTACATCCTATAATAAATTACACGAAATAGTTAACGAACATAAATCACAAGTAATTCCAAAAGAAAAAGTTGGAGTAATTCTTCCTTGGGTACATATTACTATTAGTAATGCAAAGAGATTATTTATTGATATTTATCATGACATCAAACCTAAATATTTACAGAGCTACTTAAATGAATTCTGCTATAAGTTTAATCGAAGATATTTTGGTGAATTCTTATTTGATAGGCTTTTGGTTGCTTGTGTAAGTTACAAAAATAAATTTAGGTAAGTTGGCGGACATTCATATAAAATTTAGTTCATTTAATGAATAGCATTAAATCAATGGTAAATTTATAAATATTTATTTATTATTTCCAACTATTTAAACAAATTTTTTAAGAATTTTTAACAAAAACTGTATAAACTATTGAAATACAATTGGTAAGAATTATATTTTTTTTAGGTAAAAATACTTGTTTAAAAATTAGCTGTTGTTTTGTTTTTTGTAAATACTTTATTTTAATTATTATAATACATTGTAAAACAACGCACAATAAAGTATTTTAAAAATATTCACTACTTTGTATTGCAAGGTACTAAAAATGTTTTATATTTGCAATCTCAAATCATCAAACTATGAATTTAGAAAATACAAAAGCGCAAATGCGAAAAGGGGTTCTTGAGTTTTGTATTCTTTCAATATTGTCTGAGGAAGAGGCTTATGTATCAGACATTATCAATAAAATGAAAGAAGCAAAACTAATAGTGGTCGAAGGTACACTTTATCCTTTACTCAATAGACTCAAGAATGATGGGGTTTTAGAATATCGTTGGGAAGAGTCAAAATCGGGTCCACCTCGAAAATATTATAAAATCACCCCATTAGGCAAAGCCATGCTCGATGAATTAATGGTTAGCTGGAATGAATTAATAGCATCAGTAAACTCTATCATAACAATATAAATATTAACGTATTCCTTAAATTAAAAAACAGAATTATGAAAAAAACAGTAACAGTAAATATTAGTGGTATCATATTTCATATAGACGAAGATGCGTATGAAAAATTGTTAGATTACATAGAAGAAATTCGAGGATACTTAACCTCTACCGAAGGCAATGAGGAAATCATTGCTGATATAGAAGCACGTATTGCGGAAATGCTTCAATTAAAAGTGTCAGATACCAAGCAGGTAATAAACATTGAGGATGTTGATGAAATTATTTCTTTAATGGGAGCACCTTCTCAATTTGGAACAGAACCAGATATGAATAATAACAAAAAAAATCAAAGTCGTTATTCTGCAAAGCGTTTTTATAGAGACCCAGATAACAAAGTTATTGGTGGTGTTTGCTCGGGAATAGCACATTATTTCAATATTGATTCTTTATGGATAAGAATAGCATTTGCTATAGCTTTATTTGTGTTTGGGTCAGGTGTGTTACTCTATCTTTTCTTATGGTTGATTACACCCGAAGCTAGAACAACTGCCGAAAAACTTGAAATGCGTGGCGAAGCTGTTAATATTTATAATATAGAAAAATCTGTTAAAGAAGAATTAACACAATTAAAAAAGCGTTTCAAAGGTTTAAAAAAAAAAGAATCGTTAAGTGCTGCGAATGATAGAAACAATAGTCAATACAATAATTTTTTTGAGCGAATAATTCAAATTTCCTTAACCCTATTAAAGCTCTTTGTAAGGTTTTTTGTAGTAATATTTGGTATTGTCCTTATATTTATCGGAATTTTTCTTTTAATTGGCTTTATGGGCTCAATTATGAAAGGAGGAAACGTAATATCAATTAATAATATAGGCACAAGCAGTTTTTCATTTGCTTCTTTCCTTCAGTTAGTAGTAGATTCCCCTACACAAATAACCTTGGTTACCATAGGATTGTTTTTATTGATAGGAATACCTTTAATAATGATTATTTATAATGGGGTTAAAATGATATTTGGCTTCAAAACAAGATTTAAAATAATTGGAATATCTGCATTTGCATTGTGGTTAACAGGTTTGATTTTTTGTGTATTTGTATTTGTAAAAGTTATCAGCGATTTTTCTACAAAAGTTGTTATTCCTAAAAAGTATAACATAACACAGTCATCAAAAAAGCCTTTTTATATTGATATTAATGTAAATGACTCCATTGAAAGCTATATGGAATATAATAACGAATTTTTTAACAACAATTGGTTTATGATGAAACTGGGAGCCCAGAATTCAGGAATTGGTATTCCACTTATTACTATTACTAAAGGAGAATCGGATAGCATTAAGTTATTAATATATTCAGAGGCAAGAGGTAGTAGCTTTAAACAAGCTACTATCAATGCGCAAAATATTAAATATAATTATACTAAAACAGACAGTAGTCTTATATTAAATCCATTTTTTACTGTTGATAAATATGATAAATGGCGAATGCAACGAGTTAGAATTTTGTTGAAAATTCCAGAAGGAGAAAAGGTGATTATTAATAAACGCTTGTATTACTACATTAATAATAGCTTTGATGATAATATGTTTGGAAAGAGACTAATTATGCGTGAGGGCGATTTTATTGAAGAGCAAAATAACAATTAGCAATTAGAAATTAACAATTAGAAATTAACAATTAACAATCAATGTCGTTTAGTTAAGGCTGAAAGCCTTAAAATCAATAGCACAGGGCAACGTCCTGTGTCATAAAATACCAAAGTTAATTTCGCCCTTTAAGGGCATAAGATTTCGCCATTTTAGAAGTCCCGATAAAAAAAAGGAGCAAATTTTGCTCCTTTTTTTGTTATTGAAGTTCAATAAGCAATTGACTTTTAACTACTTTGTCATTTTTATTGACCAAAACTTGTTTTATTTTACCATCAAAAGGGGAAAGGATTTCGTTTTTCATTTTCATGGCTTCTAAAACGAGCAATTTTTCTCCCATTTTAACTAAATCGTTTTTTTTAACACAAATTTCCTCAATATTGCCAGGCATAAAAGCCAATAACATTTTTGGATTTTTAATTATGTATGGCTTTCTTTTAAGGTATTTAGCAGAAAGGGTAGTTCTATATTCAGTATTATCAATTATAAAAATAGATTCTCCTTCTTTTAAAGCAGGTTTTTCGCTTTGAACTGCTTTGGTTTTAGTTTCTTTTTTTTCTACTTTTTCTATTTTTTCTTTTCTCATTGTAAGTATTTATTATTATTAAGAATAAATAATTTTTCAGTTAAAAATGTGTTTAACAGAAAGTGTAAAATGGAAAATATATCAAAATGGAGGAATTCCGTGTTTTTTGTGCGGAATCATCACATTTTTATGAGTAGAAATCTCCAATGCATGAATTAAGAAGTGTCTTGTATCTTCAGGAGCAATAACTGCATCAACATAGCCATTAGCAGCTGCTACATAAGGATTGGCAAACTTCTCTTTGTATTCGGCAACCTTTTGTTTGCGCATTTCTTCGGGGTTTTCGGCATTTTTAATTTCATTTCTGAAAATGATATTAGCAGCACCTTCAGGACCCATCACCGCTATTTCGGCAGTAGGCCATGCAAAAACAAAATCGGCACGCAAATGGCGAGAACACATAGCAATATAACCACCACCATAGGCTTTTCTGAGAATTATAGTTATTTTAGGAACTGATGCTTCTGAATAAGCGTAAAGCATTTTTGCACCATGTCTTATTACTCCAGCATGTTCCTGATCAACACCTGGTAAATATCCTGGTAAATCAACTAAAGTTACCAATGGAATACTAAAAGCATCGCAATAACGAATAAAACGAGCTGCTTTGTCAGATGAATCTACATCAAGAACTCCAGCAAGAACAAGAGGTTGATTGGCAACAAAACCAATAGTTTCGCCTTTTAAACGACCAAATCCGATGATAATATTAGGAGCAAACAATTCCTGAACTTCAAAAAAGTCAGAATCATCACTAATGGCTTTAATTATATTTCTAACATCATAAGGTTGTTTTGGGTCGGTAGGGAAAAATTTATTAATATTATAAAGTTTAGATTTTGGAGGTTTAGTAGGAAAAGCTTCCGCTTTTTTTGCATTGTTCCAAGGAATGAAAGATACTAGTCTTTTTATTTGTTCGAAGCATTCCAATTCATTCAAAGCGTAAAAATGTGCATTTCCTGTTATTTCGGAGTGAACTCTGGCACCACCCAATTCTTCCATAGAAATTTGTTCTCCAAGCACTGATTTGATAACTTCAGGTCCTGTAATGAACATTTTTGATATGTTTTCTACCACAAAAACAAAGTCAGTTAAAGCAGGAGAATATACTGCTCCACCAGCACAAGGACCTAATATTACAGATATTTGTGGAATTACACCAGATGATTGCGTGTTTCTAAAGAAAATTTCTCCATAACCAGCAAGCGAATTAACGCCCTCTTGAATACGAGCTCCACCAGAATCGTTAATTCCAATTAATGGGATTTGAAGTTTCATGGCATGATCCATAATTTTGGTGATTTTACGGGCATGCATCAGTCCTAACGAACCTCCTGCAACAGTAAAATCTTGAGCAAAAATACAAACAGGATGACCGCTTATAGAGCCTGTTCCTGTAACAACACCATCGCCAGGAAGATGTTTTTTATCCATATCAAAGTCTTTGCCTGTATGCTCTACAAAAAGATCATATTCGTGAAAAGAACCTTCATCCACCAAGGCTATGATTCTTTCGCGCGCAGTCATTTTACCCATAGCAACCTGCTTTTCAATGGCTTTGACTCCTCCTCCAAGCAATGCTTCTTGCATTCTTTTTTTTAGTTCGTTTGTTTTTTGTTTTAATGACATACTTTAATAATTTGATTATTAATTAATTACAATATTTTTTTGTTAAAAATTAAGCCACAAAAAGCACAAAGTAAAACAAAAATATTTGTATAAAAAATAAAAATAGTATTAATCTTTTATTTGCTTTTTATAAAGCGTATCTTTTTATTAATAAAAATAAAGATAGTTTCAAATAAAACAACTAATTTTGACTGATAATTAAGAATTTTTACTGCATTTTGTGAGAGGAACAATAATAAAATCAACGGGTAGCTTGTATTATGTTTTAGATGAACATAACCAACAATTTGTTTGCAAATTAAAAGGTAATTTCAAGATAAAAGGCATTAAAAGCACCAATCCAATTGCTGTTGGTGATAAAGTTGAATTTGAATTATTTCCAGAACAAAATATTGGACAGATATACAAGATTGAAGAACGCCAAAACTACATCATTCGTAAGGCAACCAAACTTTCTAAGCAATCGCATATTATTGCAGCTAACATTGATCAGCTTGTATTAATTGTAACACTCGCAAATCCCAGAACTTCTACTGGTTTTATTGACCGATTTCTTGTAACAGCAGAGGCTTATCATATCCCCACTTCAATTGTAATAAACAAAATAGACTTATATAGTGAAGTGGTGGAAAGAAAAATAAATGACTTAATTGATATTTATGAATTAATTGGATATAAATGTTATAAGGTGTCTGCTTTTAATGGAATAGGTACAGATACATTTAAGCAATTACTTAAAGGAAAGGTTAGTTTATTAGCTGGACATTCAGGAGTTGGTAAATCAACACTTATTAAAGCTATTGAACCTTCTTTTAATTTAAAAACAAAAGAAATTTCATCTTCGCACTCAAAAGGAGTTCATACTACTACATTTGCTGAAATGCTATTATTATCAAATGGAGGTTTTATTATTGATACGCCTGGTATCAAAGAGTTTGGAATCGTTGATTTTAATAAAAATGACCTTTCACAACGTTTTCCTGAAATGCGTAAGTTGATGCAACTTTGCCAGTTTAATAATTGTACACACACCCATGAACCTAAATGTGCGGTTAAAATTGCATTAGATGAAGGGAAAATTAGTGCTTCAAGATATACTAATTACTTAAATATGCTCAACAATGTTGAAACAGAAGAAGAGGAGTGGGAGTAGATTAAATTTATTAATAATATTGATTTAATAAAAAAGTAATAGCTATGAGGGTCGTTATTCAACGAGTATTAAAAGCCAATGTACTTATTGATAGTTCAATTAAGGCAAAAATAAATATTGGATTGCTTGTATTGCTTGGTATAGAGGAAGCTGACAGCGAAGAAGATGCTATTTGGTTGTCCAAAAAAATTGTTCAACTTAGAATATTCAATGATAATAGCAATTTAATGAATTTATCGATTCAGGAAATAAATGGGGATATAATTGTGGTAAGTCAATTTACTTTGCACGCTTTAACTAAAAAGGGAAATCGTCCATCTTTTATTCGTGCAGCCAAACCTAATAAAGCAAATATATTATATGAATACTTTGTTCATCAATTAGAAAATGAGTTAGGTAAAAAAATTCAAACTGGGGAATTTGGTGCTGATATGAAAGTTGAATTGATAAACGATGGACCTGTAACAATTATAATGGACACAAAGAATAAAGATTATTAAGAGTCCCTAAATAAGCTATGATATAGATTAATAATAAATTTAATTCACTCTCGACAGCATTTAATTAATGTAACTAATTAAAATATGACTATAGAAGAAGCACAACAAACGGTTGATAGTTGGATAAAGACAAATGGCGTAAGATATTTTAATGAGCTTACCAATATGGCTATTTTAACAGAAGAAGTAGGGGAAGTTGCCAGAATAATAGCAAGAAAATATGGAGAACAATCGTATAAAACATCGGATAATTCTTTTAATCTTGAGGATGAAATTGCTGATGTTTTGTTTGTTCTTATTTGTATCGCTAATCAAACAGGAATAAATTTAACTGAAGCCTTTAACAGTAATTTAGAAAAGAAAACTAAAAGAGATTCTTTGAGACACAAAGAAAACAAAAAGTTAAATGGTTCTTAATCTGATAAAGAATAGACTTTTCCTTCTTCGGCAAGCAAGGTGTTATCAAAAACTGTTTTTGTTTCTATTAATAAAGGAGATAAATCGTTGTAACGGGCAGAGAAATGACCGATAATAAGCTGTTTAACATTAGCTTTTGATGCAATAGTAGCTGCTTCAACGGTGGTAGAGTGAAATTTTTCTTTAGCCATTGTTGCCATATCGTTCATAAAAGTTGCTTCATGGTATAACAAATCCACATTTTTTATATATTGCACAATTGATTCATCAAAAATGGTGTCGGAACAATAAGCATAAGAAAGGGGAAGCACATTTTCTTTTGTTATAATGGCGTTTTTCAATAACCTGCCATCTTCAGTAGTAAAATCTGCCCCATTTTTAATTTGTTTTATTGCTTCGATTGGTATATTTTCTTTATTTAAAACCTCTTTGTTGATGTTTTTTTCTTTATGGGTTGATATAAATAAAAAACCACAAGTTGGGATGCGATGAATCATTGGGAAACTAAATGTTTCCACATTTTTATTTTCAAACAATAAATCTAACTTTTCATAATTTAAGAAATGGAAGCAAATTTGATAATTAAGATGAATATCAGACGCTTTAATTTGAATATCAATCACTTCTTGAAGAAGAGGCGATGAGTATATATGAATGTCATTTGTTCTGCCCAAAATACTCATTGTTGAGAGCAAACCTATCAGTCCAAGGTAATGATCACCGTGTAGATGGCTAATAAATATGTGGTTTATTCGTTGTAGTTTGATTTTATTACGTCTAAGTTGAATTTGAGTTCCTTCCCCACAGTCAATAAGAAAAATAGTTTCATTAATATTTAAAACTTGAGAGCTGGGATGTCTTTCAGCCGTTGGAGTAGCTGAACTACAGCCAAGTATTGTGAGTTGGAATTTCATGTATGAGAAGAAAAGAATTAAGAAGGGGAAATTATTTTTTTAAAACTTCGAGCATTTTTTTGCCAATGTCTGCAGGAGAATCCACTACAAAAATGCCACAATCTCTTAGAATTTGTTTTTTTGCTTCTGCGGTATCGCTTTTCCCACCAATAATTGCGCCAGCATGTCCCATGGTACGACCTTTTGGTGCAGTTGCTCCTGCTATAAAACTTACCACTGGTTTGTTGCCATTTTCTTTAATCCAATAAGCAGCATTAGCTTCCATATCACCACCAATTTCACCAATCATCACAATACCTTCTGTGTCTGAATCATTCATAAATAAATGAACTGCATCTTTAATAGAAGTTCCAATAATAGGATCGCCACCAATACCAATGCCAGTAGATTGTCCAAGCCCGACTTTTGTAATTTGGTCAACAGCTTCATAAGCCAAGGTACCAGAACGAGAAACTATACCAATTGTTCCTGGTTTATGAATGAAGCCAGGCATAATACCAATTTTAGCTTCGCTTGGAGTAATAATGCCTGGACAATTTGGTCCAATTAATCTACAATTTCTTTTTGATAAGTAATCTTTGACGATAACCATATCTTTAGTAGGGATGCCTTCTGTGATACAAACGACAAGATTAATTCCTGCTTCAGCGGCTTCCATTATTGCATCGGCAGCAAAAGCTGGTGGGACAAAAATTAAGGAAACGTTTGCCTTAGTTTTGATTACTGCATCGGCAACAGTGTTGAAAACAGGCAAATCAAGGTGAATTGTTCCGCCTTTTCCGGGGGTAACACCACCTACAACATTAGTTCCATATTCTATCATTTGTGAGGCATGAAATGAACCCTCAGCACCAGTAAACCCTTGCACAATTACTTTGGATTGTTTGTTAACCAATATACTCATATTATAAATATTTGTTAAAGATTTTCAAAGGTAATTGATTGGAATAATATTTAAAAAATAAATTTAATTAAAAAAAACCCTTTCAAATTTTTGAAAGGGTTTTGAATTTGATATAAAAAATTATTTTTTCTTTGGATTTAAAGCAGCTTCTTTTTTAGCTTTTCTACGTTCTTTCATCATAATTAAATCGTAAGCAATAGGAGAGGCGGTAAATACTGAAGAATAAGTACCAACGGCAACTCCAATTAGCAATGCAAAAGCAAATCCTCTAATTACTTCACCACCAAATATAAACATAGCAAGCAAAACCATAAATGTAACACCTGAAGTATTCAATGTACGACCAAGTGTGCTGTTTATAGCGTCGTTCATATTTGTTTTTAAGTCTTTTTTAGGATATAATGTTGTGTATTCACGAATTCTATCAAAGATAATAACGGAGTCCATGATGGAATAACCAATAATAGTAAGAATTGCTGCAATAAAATGCTGATCAACATCTAAACTAAAGGGTAATATTCCATAAAAGAGTGAGAATATTCCAATGGTAATAAATGTATCGTGGAATAAAGCAATAACACCACCCATTCCCCATTGCCATTTTTTAAATCTTATGGCGATATATATAAATATTATTATCAAAGAGAATAAAACTGCAAAATATGAATTAACCAAAAGACTGTATGCAATGGTTGGTTCGATTTTTTGTGAGCTTAATCTTCCAAGTACTTTTGTTTCGGAGTGACCTAAAAAGTCATCTTGAGATATTTCTTTAGTATATATTGGCTTTAATCCTTGATATAATTTAGTTTCAACAATAGAGTCTGTTTCATTTGATTTGTTTTGTATCATAAATGAAGTAGTAATCTTTACTTGATTACTTGGACCAAATGTTTTAACTTCAGGTTCAGTGCCATAAACCTTAGCTAAAGCAGTTCTAACTTCATCAGTTTTCACATCTCTATCAAATCTAACGACATAAGACCTGCCTCCCAAAAAATCAATGCCATAACTTAATCCTCTGGTTGACAAAGAAATAATTCCTATAACAATAACTGAAAGAGAAATTACATAATAAATTTTTCTTAATCCAATAAAATTAAAATTTACTTTAGTAAGTACGTTTTTAGTGAGTTTATTCCAAACATTGATTTCAATGTTTTTATCCATCATCCAAATGAAAACCAAGCGGGAAATGAATATTGCACAAAACATAGAACTAATAATACCAATGATTAAGGTAGTAGCAAATCCTTGAATAGGACCAGAACCGAAAATGAACAATACGATAGCAGTTAAAAGTGTAGTAATATTACTATCTATAATTGCAGACATTGCATGTTTGTATCCATCATCAATAGCAAGTCGAATTCCTTTTCCAACCCTGATTTCTTCTCGTATTCGTTCATATATAATTACGTTTTTATCAACGTCCATCCCGAGGGTAAGGACAATACCAGCAATACCAGGTAAGGTTAATACCGCTCCTAAGGATGCTAAAATTCCAAAAACAAAGAACATATTGACAAAAAGAGCAACATTAGCAACCATACCTGCTCTGTTGTAATAAAAAATCATATACAACAAAGTAAGAATGAAGGCAACAATGAAAGACCACAAACCAGCATTAATAGCTTCTTTACCTAGTGTAGGTCCAACTACTTCTTCTTGAACGATACGCGCTGTAGCAGGCAATTTCCCCGATTTTAATACGTTAGCTAAATCTTTTCCTTCGGTTAAAGAAAATTGACCAGAAATTTGAGAAGAACCATTAGGAATTTCGCCTTGAACTCTAGGGTTTGAATAAACAAAATTATCAAGAACTATAGCTATACAGCGTTTACTTGGGGCAGCCAAAGCAGTCATATCTTTCCAAATACGAGCACCTGTGTTGTTCATTCTCATAGAAATTTCAACGTTTCCATTTTGATCAAAGTCTTGGCGAGCATCGGTGATAACTTCACCAGTAAGCTTTGGTTGGTCGCTATTTTTAGGATAACGCAATGCAACAAGGTTAAGCGATGTTGTTCCTTCCTTTTCTGGTTTTATTGACCATGCTAATTTTAAATCTCTTGGTAATAATGCTTTTACATAAGCTTGACTTAACATTTTATTAACAAGAGAAGTATCTCTGATTTCGCAAAGTCCTAAAACAGGTCCACTTAAAGGAATAATATTACCTGCCTGATCTTTTGATAAAGAAAGTTCTAAGTAAGCAAATAATGGATGTTCTTTTGCGTTATTCCCTTTGTTGTTTTTTAAGGAAGTAGAGTCAGGTTTATTTGCTTTATTGGTAGCTTTGTCTATAAGAGAGGAGCTCTTTGAAGTGTCAGCTTTAGTTATTGTAGTATTAATAGTGTCTTTAGCTGTAAGGGTATCTATTGCATAAAATCGATTTTTAAGAACTTTATCTACTTGTGCTAAGTAGGGATATATTTCTTTAAATTCATAAGTTTCCCAAAATTCTAGTTTGGCACTACCTTGTAATAGTTTACGAACTCGTTCAGGTTCTTTGATACCAGGTAGTTCAACAAGAATTCTACCAGCAGTAGAGAGTTTTTGAATGTTTGGTTGTGTAACACCAAAGCGGTCAATACGAGTTTTGAGAATATTATATGTTCTATCAATTGCATCGTTAGATTCGTCTGCAATCATTTTTAATATTTCCTCGTTATTAGGCTTTCTGTTTAAAGTTTTTTCAAGGTCAGCCACTTTGGTTTTCATGCTGAAACCAAAAATAGCAATTAGCTGGGCATTAGGGTCCACTTCTTTAAACGATTCTCCGAATAGAGTTACAAAGTCTTTCTGACTATTTTTTTGTTTTTCAAGAGCCAATGCCATTGCTTTATTAAAGGTAATATCTTTGCTATTACCTGATAATGCTCTAACGATTTCGGGAACAGAAACTTCAAGAGTAACGTTCATCCCGCCTTTTAAGTCAAGACCCAAGTTAATTTCTCTTTGTTTACATTCTTTATAGGTATATTTTCTAATCAAAACGTTGAAAACAACCTTATTTTGCATTGAATCTAAGTAGAAACGTTCTTTAGCCTTAGATAGGGAATCAAAGATAATTTGTTCTCTTGATGTATTCCCAATGGATAATTGTTTTGCTAAGAGTTTAACTTCGTTGCTGTTGGCATAGTTTTTGGCTTTGCTCTCCACTCTTGAGGTGAAAAAGCTGAATGATAACTGGTATAAACAAACGAGTGCAAATACAATAGCGAAAAACTTAATAGCACCTTTACTTTGCATATCTTTTCTATTTTATTAAATTATTTTTTTTATTTGAGGGTGCAAATATAGAATAACAAATGTTAATAAACAATTTATTAGTTTTTAAAAAAGTAAAAAAAAACAAAAATATATATAGAAATTATCGGAAATGCTAATAAATATTATGTTTAATATTATTTTTTTTAAGTAAAATAGTTTTAGTTTTAAATTGTTGTTTCTGGAGTATCAAATCTTTGCATTTTTTTTTTTGTAAATAAAACAAACAAATTGCCACTAAATGAAATGCCACTCCAGTTGAAAATACGAACCATTTGAAATGTTGTGGAACAAATTGGAAGGCTTTTTCTAATATTTTTTTACTGTCTGAATAGGTTAATAAATCTGTAAAAGAAAAATATTGCATCATAAAACGCATATATTCCTCAGTATAAGCAAATATAACGATAAATGAACCTATTATGAGCAAAATCCATTGAGCAAAATTTATTTTTACGTTTTTTCTTTTTTCTACAAAATAAATAATGATTAAAGTGAGGATAATCATTGTTATTGAGTTAATAATTGGTGCAATAACAGGTCCAACCCAAGTAAAAGGTATAAGAAAAAGAATATCCCAGTCGAGAAATGAAACAGGCCAAGCAATTAACAATTTTAAGAATAAGTAATAAAAAATATCCCAAATCGCAAAAGAAAAGATAAAAAAAGCAAATTTTTCAATTTTTGTTCTACCTGCAATAATAGCAATGCATAATAGCATAATAATTGTAGCAATTTCTCTTAGAAATTCAGTTATTGCAACAGTATTACTTATGATTTTCATTGGAAAACAAAAACCATTAGGGTAATAAATTTCTCTTAGGTAAACAACAACAGCACTTTCTAGAAATCCCATTGCTATACTAAAGGAAGTAACTAATAATAATGTTTTAATTATTTTATTATTCAAAAATAATGAGCATTTAGAAATAAACTAATGGAGTGTGAGTTTGGTAATTAAGGATGTTTATTAAATATTTTAAATAGTTTCGCCTAATTCTTCTAGTTTTTGAGTTGTTTTGCGTTTAACATAACGGTCATCAACGCTTTTTAAAATATCTAAAAGTATTTCTTTATCATTTATCCGCTTTATAGCAACTTTTTTAACTTCAATATCTTCTTCATTTTTTACAATTGTAGCAAGTATTATTTTATCTTCAAGTTTATTAACGGCTTCTTTTCTTACATAATAATCGGGGTCGTTGAAAGCAATAGATTTAATAGTTTCTTGATTTGTTAGTAGTTGAACGGCAATACCACGAACAAAATAATCAGAATCATTTTTTGCAATATCTTCTATTGTGGACTGGTCAATTATTTTTTTTAAAGCATCTGCTCGTAAATAAAAGTCAGGGGAGTTTTTTGCTAAACTAATTAATAGATTTTGATTGGTAATAGCATTTATTGCTAACAATTTACTATCTTTATTTAGTGCTTTATTGGCAAGAATAAATAAGCATTCCTGATTAGTAATTCTTTGTATTGCTTCTTTGCAAATATAATAGTCTTCATGGCTATTCATGGCTATGGCGCACAGTGTTTCGGAATCTGTAATGTTTTTTATGGCAGCCATTTTAACATAATAGTCTTTATCGTTTTGAGCTATATCGGCAAGGGCTTCTTGATTTGATATTCTTTCTACTGCGGTTTGTCTAACATAATAGTCTTTATCATTCTTAGCAATAGAAATTAAGATGGCTTCATCATCCAATAACTTAACGGCATCAGCTCTGTCAAAGTAATCGGTTGAATTAAGTCCGGTATTATTAGTTTCTTGCTGAGTAAGCGAACTATTATTGTCTGTTGCTATCATTTTAATTAAAAATTATTTGTGAATAGTAATATTTAATGGTTTATTTATATAATTGTAGTGTAATTTTCTGGGATAATACACATTACAGGAATTTTATATATGTTAAAAATAATTTTTTCAATGGCTGAAACTTTCATAAAACTGGGAACTAGTTTATTTGCTTCGTTTATTATTAATAAAAGGTCAGCATTTATTTGGTCTGAGTAAGTTAATACCTCGTTTACAAATTCATTTTTAGTACAAATTACTTTTTTTTCAATATAGTTTATATTTTTTTTCTCAAACAATTCTTTAACAAGGGCAACATTCTTGTAAATTTGCTGATGATATTTAATTTTAGTATCAACATATATCAGATGAATAGTAGAATTGAAATGCAACGCTAATCTTACAGCCCATTTAATTTTTTGAATAGAATTGGCTGTAATGTCAATAGGAACAACAAATTTTTCATATCCTTTACCGAAAGGTCTTTTTTGAACAACCATAACAGGAACAGGTGAATTGCTAATCACTCTTAAAATATAGCTTCCAATAATATGTTGCATTCCTTTTTTACCGTGAGTACCAATAATAATAAAACTAGCTCCCGTTTCTTTTGCAGCATCACCGATTGTTGTATAAATATCGTTATTTTCTCGTATAATATAATCTATATCAACATTGTAATCTATTTTTTTGTTGAAAGAAATATCGTTTAATTTTTCTTTTATTGCATCATTTAAGAATGTTTCATTTTTTAAATATGATTTATCAATATTTTTATTAATAAGATGCAATAAACATATTTTATAATCAGACCATTTAGCGGTTCCAATTGCATGTTGTACTGCAAAATCAGCCACTTCCGAAAAATCGAAAGGTACTAAAACTAAATTATTGTTATCCATTACTCTGTTTAATTTTATTTCGCCCATCAGTTATTTATTTTAGTTTTGGTTGATTAATTTTTTCACATAACAAACCTACGTGTTTTTTTTTACATGCAAGTGAAAAATACAATTTAATATATCTATTTATTAATATATGGAAATTAGCATATTAAATGAATTTTTTGACATTCTAAAAGAAACTTTAAATAATATAAGCATTCAAAATCAATTAATTTTTAATTTTGCTTCAAATAATTGATGTAAAGTATCAATAAAATGGACATAAATCAAAATTTAAAAAAGTATGATGCTTATGCAGTCTTGCGTATAAAGGATTTTAGGTTATTTATTTTTGCTCGTTTTATTCTTACTATTGCTATTCAAATGCAATCTATAATTGTTGGATGGCAAATTTATGATATTACAAGAGATCCCTTTTCTTTGGGGCTAATTGGATTGGCTGAGGCTCTTCCATTTATAGTTGTCGCTTTATTTGCTGGGCATGTTGCCGATATTATCAATCGAAAAAAAATAATATTAGTTACTATTATAATTTATTTTTTTGGTGCTCTTACTTTGTTTTTGTTAAGTTTTAAATTTAATATCTTTTTTGCTGAGTTTGGGTGTTTACCCATTTATGGAGTAGTTTTTTTGACAGGTATAGCCCGTGGCTTCCATTATCCTGCTCAATCAGCCTTTATGGCTCAACTAGTCCCTAGAAAATTGTATGCAAACTCATCTACCTGGAATAGCACCATTTGGCATATTGCTGCAATTTCTGGTCCTGCCATTGGTGGCTTAATTTATGGCTTTTTTGGTATTGATACTGCTTATTTTATAGTTGTTTGCTTGGTAATTTTTAGTTTTTGTTTATTTATGTTTGTTAAAAATGTTGCATTACCAGCGAAAGTTAAAAAAGAATCATTGATAGAGAGTCTTACATCGGGAGTTAGATTTGTATTTAAAAATCAAATTCTTTTAGGAGCTCTCGCTCTTGATATGTTTGCTGTATTGTTTGGTGGAGCGGTAGCAATTTTGCCAGTTTTTGCCAGAGAAATTCTTGAATTAGGACCTGAGGGACTAGGTTTTCTTCGTGCTGCACCTGCTTTTGGTGCAGTTTTAATGTCTTTGATATTGGCTCACAAACCACCACTTAAACATGCGGGTGTTAATTTGCTTGTAAGTGTTAGTGGTTTTGGGATGTGCATTATTCTTTTTGCTTTTTCTACTAATTTCTATCTTTCTTTTTTGTTGTTGGCTTTTAGTGGTATGTTCGACAATGTGAGTGTGATAATTAGAAATACAATAATACAACTGTTCACACCTGACAATATGAGGGGCAGGGTTGCTTCCGTTAACAGCATATTTATTGGTTCTTCTAATGAAATTGGTTCTTTTGAGTCGGGCTCTGCCGCTAAAATATTAGGACTTGTTCCTTCTGTCGTTTTTGGTGGAGGTATGACACTTATGATTGCCCTTTCTACCTTTAAGTTTGCTCCTAAATTAAAAAAACTGAATTTACTTTCTTATATGAAAGAGAAGGAAGAAAATTATTTATAACATAAACAAATAATAAATACAATTTTAATTGAGTATTGTTAACATGTTTTTGTCATTTTAGTTCTAATAAATAAATTAACTTGTTAGAAGTTGGGTTTTAATGAATATTTATTGTAGAAATTTTCAATATATTTTGCTGCCTCATCTGCAGTATCAACACAAACAATTAAAT
This sequence comes from Bacteroidetes bacterium CG2_30_32_10, assembly GCA_001872995.1. Classification (GTDB taxonomy): domain Bacteria; phylum Bacteroidota; class Bacteroidia; order Bacteroidales; family CG2-30-32-10; genus CG2-30-32-10. Next base: position 22,705 of record MNXO01000026.1, read on the forward strand.
CTAAATCTTCTGAACTAACATTTTTTTCTTCAACAAGTGTATTTTTGATCCAATCTAAAAGACCTTGCCAATAACTTTTTTGTAAAAGGATGATCGGAAAACGTGCTATTTTTTGAGTTTGTATTAAGGTAAGCGCTTCGAACATTTCGTCTAATGTCCCAAATCCGCCAGGTAAAACAATAAAACCTTGTGAATACTTCATAAACATTACTTTTCGAACAAAGAAATAGTCAAAAGCGAGTAATTTATCAGGGTCAATAAAAGGATTGGAGCTTTGTTCAAATGGGAGTTTTATATTTAATCCAACAGAACGTCCACCAGCATAGTGGGCACCTTTATTAGCTGCTTCCATTATTCCAGGACCGCCACCAGTGATAACTCCAAAACCAACTTTAGTGAGTTTATATGCCACTTCTTCGGCAAGTTTATAATAGGGATGTTGCATTTTTGTTCTTGCTGAGCCAAATATAGTAACACAAGGTCCTATAATTGCCAATTTTTCAAATCCTTCAACAAACTCAGCCATTATTTTGAATATTTGCCAAGAATCTGATGTTTTCATTTCGTGCCATTCCTTAGGAGTTAATGCTTCTCTTATTTTATCTTCATCATTTAAGCTTCTCATAATCGTATTTTATATTTTAGAACAATCAATTTATCAAAAAACTATGCTAAATTAAGGAATATTTATTTTGAAAATCTAAAAAAAATCAAAATAATAACTTCTTTAAAAATTTAGCTGTGTAACTTTCTTTATGTGTGCATATTTGCTCAGGTGTTCCTTTGCAAAGAATCGTTCCACCTTCGTCTCCACCTTCTAAACCCATATCAATGATATAATCTGCAACTTTAATAACATCCATGTTGTGTTCAACTATAAGGATAGTGTTTCCTTTATTTACTAGTTTGTTTAAAACCTTAAGTAAAATACTAATATCCTCAAAGTGCAATCCTGTAGTAGGTTCGTCTAACAGATAAAATGTGTTGCCTGTATCGCGTTTAGATAGTTCGGTTGCTAATTTCACGCGTTGTGCTTCACCTCCTGAAAGAGTGGTAGAGTTTTGTCCAAGTGTTATGTAACCCAATCCTACTTCGTGCATTGTTTTTAGCTTTTGCACAATTGCTGGGATACTTTCAAAAAAATCAAGTGCATGGTCAATACTCATATTGAGCACATCATTAATAGATTTTCCTTTAAAACGTATCTCTAATGTTTCTCTATTATATCTTTTTCCGTTGCAAGTTTCACATTCAACATAAACATCGGGCAAAAAATTCATTTCAATAGTTCTTACACCTGCTCCTTGGCATGTTTCGCATCTGCCTCCTTTAACATTAAAAGAAAATCTGCCTGCTTGATAACCTCTGATTTTGGATTCGGGAATTTGAGTGTATAATTTACGTATTTCATCCCAAACTCCTATGTATGTAGCTGGGTTTGAGCGTGGGGTTCTTCCGATTGGTGATTGGTTTATTTCAATCACTTTGTCAACGTTAGCTATTCCTTCAATGCGTTGATATGATAATGGTTTTTTATCTGATTTATAGAAATATTGGCTTAAAATTGGATATAATGTTTCGTTAATTAAAGATGATTTACCACTTCCAGAAACGCCTGTAACACATATCATTAATCCAAGCGGGAAATCAACGTCAATGTGTTTTAAATTGTTTCCTGAAGCCCCTTTTAGTTTTATGTAGTTCCCATTTCCAGGTCTTCTTTTGGTAGGGATATTAATTCCCTTTTCTCCTCTTAAATATTGTGCAGTAATTGTATTCGCTTGTTTTATTTTGTCGGGAGTACCTATTGCATCTATTTTTCCTCCTAATAAACCAGCGCCAGGACCAATATCAACAATATAATCGGCTGCTAACATCATATCTCGGTCATGTTCCACTACAATGACTGAATTACCTATATCTCTGAGATTTTTTAAGGAATTAATCAAACGGAAGTTGTCTCTTTGGTGCAAGCCAATACTTGGTTCATCCAAAATATACAAAACGCCAACTAATTGAGAACCTATTTGTGTTGCAAGTCTTATTCGTTGTGCTTCACCACCAGAGAGCGATTTGGAAGATCTATTTAATGTTAAATAATTAAGCCCTACTTCAAGTAGAAAATTTATTCGTGTTTTAATTTCTCTGAGAATTTCTTTTGATATTGTTTTTTTACGCTCATCAATATTGTTTTCAATTTCTGAAAACCATTGATATAGCTTTGTTATTCCAATATTTGAGAGGTCAGAAATATTTTTATCATTTATTTTAAAAAAAAGAGATTCTTTTCTTAGTCTATTTCCATTGCATTCAGGGCATATTGATTCATTCATAAATCCATAAGCCCACTTTTTAATGGAGTTTGAATTAGCTTCATTAAATTGATTGGTTATAAAACTTATAATTCCTTCAAAGCTTAATGAGTAAATCATGGATGAATGTTGTTGCTTTACTTTTAATACTTCTTCGGAGCCATATAATATAACATTTATTGCTTCATCTGGAATGTCTTCTATTGGACTATCTAGATTAAAATCATATTTTTCTCCTATTGCCTTTAATTGACTGAATATCCAGGAGTCTTTATATTTCCCAACAGGGACAATGCCTCCTTGCCTAATGCTTAGTGATTTGTTAGGAATTATTTTGTTAATATCCATTTCTGTTATTGTTCCTAGTCCATTGCATTTTTTGCAAGCACCATAAGGTGAATTGAATGAGAATGAGTTTGGTTCTGGCTCTTGGTATGAAATGCCCGTAGTGGGGCACATTAAAAACTTACTAAAATGACGAATTGTTTCTTTTTCGGGTTCTAATATAATAATTTCGCCTTTGCCATATTTCATAGCCAACCTAACTGAATCGACCAATCGTTGTTTAACATCGGTATGAACAGTGATATTATCAATAGCAATTTCAATATTATGGATTTTATACCTATCAAGGTGGAATCCGAAAGTAATTTCTTTTAATATTCCATCAACCCTGACTTTTATAAAACCTTGTTTTCGGATTTGTTCAAATAACTCTCTATAATGACCTTTTCTTCCACTAATAACTGGTGCTAGAATATTAATTTTTTTTCCTTGATAACTTTGCAAAATCAAATCAATTATTTGTGCATCAGAATATTTAATCATCTTTTCGCCTGTATTGTATGAATAGGCATCCGCTATTTTGGCATATAGCAGACGGATGAAATCGTAAATCTCAGTAATAGTACCCACAGTAGAACGTGGATTCTTGTTTGTTGTTTTTTGTTCGATAGAAATTACTGGACTTAAGCCTGTTATCTTATCGACATCAGGGCGTTCCATATTTCCAATAAATTGACGGGCGTATGCAGAGAATGTTTCCATATACCTACGTTGTCCTTCATTGTATATGGTGTCAAATGCGAGAGAAGATTTTCCGCTACCGCTCAATCCGGTAATAACTACAAGCTTGTTTCTTGGAATAACAGCATCGATATTTTTAAGATTATGAACCCTTGCACCATATATTTCAAGATTATTTTCGTAATTTGTAGTATTACTTTCGTGTTCAATACAATTAATCTTACTTTCTTCTAATTTTTCCTTCATTTAAGCCTGATATTATCCTTCTTTATTTTTTTGTTTTGGCGCTGTCATCTATTAAATAAACTTGTTCACTGTTGTTTTTAAGCAAATCGTTATAGTTTAGCGAGTCAATCTTAGGTATTATAAATTTATAGCTTTTCCCCTCTTTATTTGTCAATGTGTTTGAAATTAACCATGGATTAAAGTCTTTTATTAATTTATAATTGAGATTGTAATATTTTGAAAAACTAACTAAATCAGTAATACTTGAATCTACAATTACCGAATAGGTAGGAATTATTGGATATAAATCTTTGTTTCTAAAATAAAAACCATAAGATTTAGGATTGTTAAGCAATGTTTTAATAGCCATGATTCTAAATACATACCTGGCTGTTTCTTCATTTAAAAATAAGTCGTAATAGGAAGTTACTTGTTGGTTTTTTAATTCTGTGTTTAATGCACCAATTCCTATGTTGTATGAAGCAGCAACTAAAGTCCAGTTTTTGTATATTTTATAGGTGTCTTTAAAATAAGTACAAGCTGCTTCTGTTGATTTTTCGAGATTATATCTTTCATCTACCTCATCATTAATTTCTAATCCATAACTTTTAGCGGTAGGTTTCATAAACTGCCAGAAACCTGCGGCTCCTGCAGGAGATTTAACATTCATAAAACCGCTTTCAATGATAGATATATATTTTAAATCATCGGGTAAATTGTATTTTCTTAGAATTTTTTCTATAGAAGGAAACCAGCGATTTGCACGCTTAAAAAACATTAAAGTTTGCGATTGCCAATAAGTATTGATTAAAATTTCTCTGTCAAAGCTCTCTCTAACATCGTATCGCTGAATTGGAACAGGTTCTCCAAACAAATTCAATTCTTTAGGCAATTCAATTGCAAATATTTTATAGTATTTACTGTATGCTTCGTGATATTCTTTGTCGCCAATACCATCATTCTTAACTTTGGAGAATATAAATAGTTTTATAACTGCAAACAAAACCACTATTGATATTACTATTAATATATATTTCTTCATTTGGCTCTATTTTTTATGAAAATGATGATAAACTTATTGCAATAGTAAGTGAAATTAGGTATATTAATGCTAAAAAACCTGTTAGTATTAATATAACTAACAGGTTAATATGAATAATTGTAACAGTTATTTTTCAATTTTCCAAACTGTATCAATTACAGTTCCATCAACCCACTTAATTATTGCAATAACTTCATCCGTATGTTTTGGTTTTGCAGGAATTCCACAAATTTTTTCACCTTCATCTTTTAATTGCTGAATTGTTTTAATTGGAAGCGTTGTATTTTTAAGTTTTTCTAACAAATCAGTTCTTAAAGGGTTAATTGCAATGCCTCTTTCTGTTACAATAACATCTATAAGTTCACCGGGTCCGCATATAGTAGTAACTTCATCTTTTACAACGGGGATTCTATCTCTAAATAGTGGAATTGGTAAAATGGTGCATTTTGAAAATAGACAATTTTGCCATCCACCAATTCCATGAAGTAGATAACCATCGGAATGTGTTACCACATTGGCATTAAAATTAACATCAACCTCTGTAGCTCCAAGAATAACAACATCTAGCATTGAAGAAAAATTACCTTTACCATGATAATTGTAACTTGTAAATGGACTTGTATTGATGTGTCCTGAATTTTCACGCATTGAACGTACACCTTCTAAATCGAAAGTTTGTCCATCAAGAATATAATCAGTTAAACCATCTTCTAGCATTTTAACAAGATACTTATTGCTGCCTCCTCTTGCAAATCGAGCTTTAATGCTTTTGTCTTTGCACATTTCAGCAAAGTAAGTACCAATAGAGAGCGCTGTTCCGCCAGCTCCTGCTTGAAAAGAAAAACCATCATGAACAATTCCTGCTTCTTCGCAGAATTGAGCAGTCATTTCTGCTAATAAAAGACGATCAGGACTTTTTGTAATCTCTGTTGTTCCTGAAACTATTTTTTCTGGTATTCCTATTTGATCAAGTTTTATAACGTAATCAACATTATTGCCGTGTATTTGCCATGGAATACAAGGAAATGGAACGAGATTATCTGTTACAACAAGAACTTTATCTGCATATTGCGAATCGGCTAAAGCAAATCCCAATAAACCACATGCAGCAGGACCTCTATCGCCTGTTGCATTGCCAAAAGAATCAGCTGTAGGTGCGGCAATAACAGCAATATCGATATGAACATCACCATCCTGAACGGCTTGATATCTACCACCATGTGAGCGAAGAACGCCAATTCCTTTCATTTTCCCTTCGGTTGCAAATCGTCCCAAAGCCCCATTCATACTACCTTCAATATGATTTATAGTTCCATCTTCTAAATATTTAATTAGTGTTGAATGACATTCAAAAGACGCTGAAGGAAACCAAACGAGATCTTTAATGCCTAATTCGTAAGCGATATCAAATATTTGTTGGGCAATTAAGTCTCCATTTCTGAAATGGTGATGGGTAGAGATGGTTATTCCATTACGTAAGCCTGATTTTATTAATGCTTCTTTGAGTGATGGAATTAGTTTATTTCCATCGCTAGGATAGTCAGCACAAGTTGAAATTAGAGGGGCGTATTTTCTTCCAGTAGGTCGATATTTGCCAACTCCCATATAGGGAACATAGCTTTTTCCGTTTATTTCTGTTGGAACTAACCTGCCTATTGCGTTTTTTACTAAATTATAATTTTTCATTTTCAATATCTCTCCAATTTTTTGATAATTTACCCACATTAATTGCCATATCTATTAATTTTTGAGCCCTTTTTACAACTGGTGGGTCTATCATTTTAGTGCCTAGTGATACAACGCCAAGTCCTTTTTCGTTTGCTTCTAAAAAGGCGTTTACTATTTTTTTTGCTTTAGCTATTTCATCAGCGTCTGGAGCAAAATTTTCGTGAATAACTTTTATTTGCCTTGGATGTATGCAACCCATACCATCAAAACCTAAAGATTTAGACTTTAGAACATTTTGTTTTAATCCCTCCATATTAGCTACATCAGAAAACACAGAATCAATAGCTTGAATTCCAGTAGCTTTGCAGGCATTAACAACTTGACATCTAGCAAAGAATGATTCTGTGGCTTCCATAGTTCTTTTTGTTCCTAAATCAGCAGTATAATCTTCTAAGCCAATTGCCATTGCAACTATATTTTTTGATGATTGAGCTATTTCAAGAGATTTAAGTACTCCTAAGCTGCTTTCAATAATAGGCATATACCAAACAGGGTAAATATTCCCCTTTTTCTTTTGGATTTCGTTTATTTTATTTTCTACTTGTAATATTTGATTAGCACTTTCAACTTTAGGGATAAGAATTAGATTAACATTATGAGGAATGATGTAATCAAGGTCTTCTAAACCATTAGGAATTTGATTTATACGCACCATTCTTTCTGCACCATAAAAATTTAAAGAACGTAAAACATTTCTAACTAAAAATCTGGCTTCGGCTTTTTTTGCTGGTGCAACAGCGTCTTCTAAATCAAGAATAATTCCATTTGGCTTGTGAATACCAGCATTTATCATTAAGCTTGGAGTGTTTCCTGGTAAATATAGTCGTGAGATGCGATTTCTATCTTTTGTTGTTTTATATTTATTCTCTTCAAGGAATGGAGTTAAGAATTCTTTATCAGTATCAATAAGTTGTATTATTGTTGCTTCTATACGCGCTGCTATAACTAAAGGTAATGCTCCGAAATCTTCAATAATAACTTTGGCATTAGTAATATTAAAATTAGAAAGGACTTCTTTTGCCAATTTAATTATAGAATCACCATATAGTGCTTTTACTTTACTTTCTAATTGAATTTCTATGCCAGAATCATTTAATATTTCAATTGATATAAAACAATCTGAGCGTACTCCCTTTCCTTTATTACCTGCTGATGCTATTTTATTCAAACCGCCTCCTTGTTTATTTATATATTTTTATAATTATTGATTGGTTAATTTCATTTCTTTAAGATTTTCTGGTAAAAAATTAAAGAAAGTATCTCCTCTTAATCCTAATCTTAGTGTTTCTAAAGGGATAATTTCGTTAGGAGCAATATTGCCAAGGTTTACATTGGCTCCATATTGTTTAATAAACCAAACTTGTTGTGTTTTAAGAGGTGCTTCCCATAAAATTTTAGCTTGTGGAATTTTTGATAATAGTTTGTCAATCAAATTGGTATCTACAGTGCCATTTGAATTGTAAATGCCCACATTGCCACTTTCTCTTGCTTCTGCTATCAATACTTTTGAACCTGCTTCTAATTCTTTTTCCATCATTGCTATCCATTTATCAGAGCTAAGAACGATGCTTGCATCTTTTGCGCCAACTTCCGAAAGGACAAATCGATTTTTAGATAATTCTTTAATGTATGAACATTTTTCTTCATGTTTCATAGACATTGAGCCATCAGAAACTTCAACGGTATCTATTTGGTATTTATCAAGTAATTTCAAATAATCAGAAAACATATTTCTTACAACGAATGCTTCAAAAAGAGTACCTCCTAAATAAACCTTTATGTTTGCTTTTTGGTAGGTTCTGATTTTTTCTTCTACTCCACTAACAACGGCAGATGTGCCAAATCCTAATTTGACAAAATCAATATATTCATTACTTGCAGAAATAATATTTTCTGCTTCACGTATGCTTAATCCTTTATCCATAACCATTGTCAAACCATTTGTTCTTGGTTTATTTTGTCGTTCTGGTATATATGGCAATTTAAAATTCATATTCTTTATATTTGTAGTGTTATAATAAATCAATAATTTCAGTAATTTTATTACTATCTGGATAATAATCAAAAAGTTCTTGATGAAGTTCTTTATTTATAGCTATTGCTTGCTCAAAATAAGCTATTGCCTCGTTTAATTTTGAATATTTTAATAATAAGGCTGTTAATCTGTAATAAAATGAGGCGTTTTCGGGTTGAATGGTTATTCCTTCTTTTATTATTTCAATAGCTTGAGCAAATTCGTTTGATTTTACATAGATTTCTGCATAATCAAGCCAAATGTCTTCGTTTTGCGGAGATAATAGCACCACTTGTTGGTAAGATTTTAGTGCTTCTTTGTATTTTTCAACTTTAAATTGAATATCTCCAAGTATATACCAAGCTTCAGAATTTTTATCGTCTATATTTATTGCTTTTTCAAGATAATGAATAGCTTGCTTTGTTTTATTTAGCTCATCGCTAATAATGCCGAGACCAAGATAAGCATCAACAAATTTATCATTAGTTTCTATTGCCCTCAAATAACAATCAAAAGCAGAATCTAAATCATTCATCTTTTCATAACATTCTCCTATATAGTAATAGGTAATAGCTTCTGGGTCTTCGTATTTAAAAGTTTCTTTATATACTTCAATTGCTTCGTTATATTTTTCAATATTTGCAAGAGCATTGGCTTTATTAAAATATGCGGAAGAAAAATCTTCTGTAATGACAAGGCAATAATCATAAGCTTCAATTGCTTTTTCAAATAAACCAGCACTATTATAAGCATTGGCTAAATTGTACCAAGCAATATCTGAATAAGGGTGTTCTTCTAAAAAAGCATTAAAATATTTAATGTTTTCATCCGATTGTTTTGAAATTTCAAAACAATAGCCAAGTTCATATAGTGCAGATTCATTATTGGGATTAATAACAAGAGCTTTATTTAAATATTCTATAGCTTTTTCATAATTACAAAGGTTTTCATATTCAAATGCTATATTACAATATACTTCATCTAAGTATTCTGCATCGGAAGTAGCCTTATTATACTCTTCAATCGCCTTATTATAATTTTTTAATTGGCTATAAATGGCTCCTTTAGCTAAAAATATGTCTGAATTTGAAGGGTCAATGTTTTCTACATTAGAAAGCACATTTAGCGCCTTTTCGTTTTTGTTTGAATAGGTTAATAATTGTGCTTTCTTTAATAGTAAAGAAGGTGACTGTGGATGTATTTTTAATCCAAGTTTAATGACATTAAGTGCTTGGCTTATATTAAACTCTTCTAAATAGTAATCGGTAAGGCTTTCAAAATCATCGACATCAAAATATTGACATTGACCCTGAGCTTGCATTCTTTCGAATTTACTAACCAAATCCATTACATTGTTATCATTCAATTGGTCTGTATTTTCAAACATAAAATTAGTTTTTGCAAAAATAATAAAAATACCTTAAAGTTCATCATATTACTTTTTAACAATATTGTTAAGAAAATTTATTAAGTTTTTTAAAGTTTAAAAAATCAAAGAGTTAAATTTGTGCCTTAAAAAATTATTATTATGACATTAATTAAATCAATATCAGGCATCAGAGGCACAATTGGTGGTAATGTTGGAGAAAGTCTGACTCCTATAGATGTCGTTCGTTTTACCGCTGCTTTTGTTTATTGGATTATGAAGCAAAACCAAAACAATCATGATAAGTTCAAAATTGTTATTGGTAGAGATGCCAGAATTTCGGGTAGTATGATTAATCAATTAGTAGCTGGAGCTATTCAAGGTGTTGGTGCTGATGTAATTGACATTGGCTTATCAACTACACCCACAGTTGAAATGGCAGTTATTGATTTGAATGCAGATGGTGGAATAATTATTACTGCCAGCCACAATCCTAAACAATGGAATGCTTTAAAGCTACTTAATAGTGATGGTGAGTTTATTTCAGCCTCTGATGGAACTGAAGTGATTGCTATAGCTGATAATAATAACTTTATCTTTGCTGATATTGAAAACATCGGTTCATATAGTTTCGATGATACGCAGATTGAAAAGCATATAAATAAAATTATTAATTTACCTTTAGTTGATATTAGGGCAATTGAGAAAGCTAAATTTAAAATTAGTATCGATTGTGTTAATTCTACTGGAGGTATTGTGCTACCTAAATTATTAAAAAAATTAGGAGTATCACTTATCGAAGAATTATATTGCGAACCAAATGGAATTTTCTCTCATAATCCTGAGCCAATTCCAGAAAATCTTAATGATATTTCTAAATTAGTAGTTAAAACCAATTCTCATTGTGGTTTTGTTGTTGACCCTGATGTTGATAGATTAGCTATTATTTGCGAAAATGGAGATATGTTTGGAGAAGAATATACTCTTGTTGCAATAGCTGATTATATTTTATCTAATAATACTGGTAATACTGTATCAAATCTTTCATCAACCAAAGCATTAAAAGATATAACTGAAAAATATGATAGTACTCATTATGCAGCAGCTGTTGGAGAAGTAAATGTTGTTAAAACGATGAAAGATGTGAATGCTATCATTGGTGGTGAAGGGAATGGAGGAGTGATTTATCCTGAATTACATTACGGACGAGATGCTTTAGTGGGTATTGCACTATTTTTAACGCATCTTGCCAAGTTTAATAAACCTTGCTCGGTCTTAAGAGCAACTTATCCTGATTATTTTATTTCTAAAAACAAAATAGAGCTTACACCTGATATAAATGTGAATAAAATTTTGCTCAGTATTGTTAAAAAATATGAAAATCAACCTATTAGTCTTGTTGATGGTGTTAGAATTGACTTCAATAATGAATGGGTACACCTCAGAAAATCAAATACAGAGCCTATTATAAGAATTTATTCTGAAAGCGACACGATGCTTAAAGCTAAAAAGTTATCTGATATAATAATCAATGATATTAAGCAATTTATAAAATGACATACAATTTTATCTCCGTTATTGGAATTGTTGCCGCTTTTTGCACAACCATTGCTCAATTACCTCAAGTGATTAAAGTTCTTAAAACTCATCAAACACGCGATATTTCATTGTGGATGTATATTATTATTAATATAGGAGTTATTTTATGGTTGATTTATGGGCTTTATATTTTTGACTTCCCTTTGATAATTGCCAATGCAGTAACATTTATTTTAACAATGATTGTATTGATAATGAAAATTAAGCATGGTTAATTTAAAACAATTTAATTTATGAATATTTATTTTGATAACGCTGCTACTACTCCTATAGAAAATGAGGTTATTGAGGTTATGCTTTCAGTAATGAAAGACAAATACGGAAATCCTTCATCAATACATCGTTTTGGCAGAGAAACAAAGGTATTAATAGAAGATGCTAGAAAAAAAATAGCAACTATTTTAAATGCATCTCCTTCAGAAATATTTTTTACTTCAGGTGGCACTGAATCTAACAATACCGTTATTTATGGAGCTATAAATGATTTAGGTATTAAAAATATTATTACATCTCCAATTGAACATCATGCAATTACACATACTCTTGATATGTTTGAAAAAATTGGATTAGTAAAAGTTCATTTCGCTAAAATAAATGAAAAGGGGCAAATAGATTTGTTAAATCTTGAAGAATTAATAAAATCTAATCCAAATTCATTGGTAACATTAATGCATGCTAATAATGAAATTGGGAACTTACTACCTATCAATGACGTAAGCCGTTTATGCAGTAAATATAAAGTTTTATTCCATTCTGATATGGTACAAACTATAGGGAAATTCGATATAAATTTGAATAATATTGAAGTAGATTTTGTATCTTCCTCTGCTCATAAATACCATGGTCCAAAAGGCATTGGATTTCTTTATATTAATGGAAAAAATAAAATAAAACCTTTGATTTATGGTGGTGGGCAAGAAAGAAACATGAGAGCTGGTACAGAAAATATTTATGGCATCGCAGGAATGGCAAAAGCATTAGAAATTGCCACTACAAATATGGTAGATATTCAAACTCACATTAAAAAATTGAAATTATATGCTGTTTCTCAACTTAAAGCAAATATTAAACATATTCAATTTAATGGTGAATCTGAAAATAATGGACTATATACGATAATTAACTTTTCAGTACCTAAAACCAATAATTCAGAAATGCTGCTTTACAACTTAGATATTGAAGGTGTCGCAATTTCAAGTGGAAGTGCTTGTTCTTCTGGTAGTAATTCTGCTTCGCATGTTTTAAAAGCTATCAATATAAGCAATGAATTTACCTCACTCCGCATATCTTTCTGTAAATATAGTACATTTGACGAAATTGATGTATTTATTAACCTATTAAAAAGACTTTTGTAAATATTAATTTAATTTTTCTACTAATGGTAACACGAAAGAAAATAAGGTATAAAAGAATTTCTTTTAAAATAACATCTAATCAAAAAGAGATTATTAGAACTTATTGTAAATCTAGAAAAACAACACCTATAAAACTTTTTAAAAAAGCAGTAAAGTTCTATATGGAGAAAAATCAGGCAATGCCAAAACAAGATTATCATATTAGCAAGAACCAACTTAAACTATTTGATTTAGATTGAATAAAATTAATAATATGAAAGCAGAAATAATTACAATTGGCGATGAATTATTGATTGGTCAAGTTATTGACACAAATTCAGCTTGGATGGCTCAACAACTCAATTTATTAGGAATTGATGTTAAACAAATTACCTCTATTTCAGACGATAGAAGTCATATCTTAAATACATTAGTTGATGCAAGTTCAAGAGCTGATTTAATTATTATTACTGGTGGTCTAGGACCAACAAATGACGATATCACCAAGAAAACACTTTGCGAATATTTCAATACTAACTTAGTTTTTAATGAGCTAATGTATTTGAATATTCAGTCATTATTCAAAAGTTTGGGATTACAAGTTACCGAAATCAATAAGGCTCAAGCGGAAATTCCTGAAAATTGTGAACCAATTCTAAATAGTTGTGGTACTGCTCCAGGAATGTGGTTTGAGCAAAACGGTAAAGTATATGTTTCTATGCCTGGTGTGCCTTTTGAGATGAAGCAAATGATGGAAAATAGCATTTTACCCAAATTAAAAATTAAATATCATTTAGAATTTGTTTGCCACAAAACTATTTTAACTCAAGGAATAGGAGAATCTTTTTTATCAGAAATTATTGCTGGTTGGGAAAAAGAATTACCTACTTTTATCAAATTAGCTTATTTGCCTTCCCCCGGTATTGTTAGATTACGTTTGACCGCTAAGGGAATTGATGAAATGAAAATCAAGAACGAAATCAAGCGTCAAACTGAAGTTTTAAAACTTTTAATCCCTGATTATATTTATGGTTATGACCATGATAAATTAGAAGCTATTATTGGTAATTTGCTTAAAAACAATAAACAAACCCTTGCTACTGCAGAAAGTTGTACTGGTGGATATATAGCTCATCTTATTACTGGCATTCCTGGAAGTTCTTCTTATTATAAAGGTTCTTTGGTATGTTATGCCAATGAAATAAAATCCAAACTATTGCACATAGATGAAGAACGCATTATAAGGAATGGTGCAGTGAGCGAAGAAGTTGTTCAACAAATGGCACTTAATATTAAAAACCTATTTAATGTCGATTATGCAATTGCAACCTCTGGTATAGCTGGTCCTGATGGCGGAACTGAAGTTAAGCCAGTTGGAACAACTTGGATTGCCATTGCTGATAAATCAGGAGTGTTTGCTAAAAAATTTACTTTTGGAGATAATAGAGAACGAAATATTCAGAAAGCCTCAATAACTGCCTTAAATTTATTAAGAAAACGTATTATTGATTAAAATATGGTATTTTAATTTATTTATTTGTTTTTAGGACACAATTATATTATAATTTAGAGTGGGTTATAGGCTATAAGTTAAATAAATTTTGAAATTCATTAATAACCATTTTGTCAAGTTCTTGATAATAGTCTTTAATGGTTTTTTCATTCATTCCATCCTTACGCCATCCTTCAATTTTGGTTTTAGTCTTTTTAAAAATAGTATCTTCCAAAGGCTTTAATTGTTGCATAATTCCTGTTTGTTCACCGTTATACAATACGTTTATGTTAAGATACCTATAACCATTCCCTCTATATATAGGAAAACATTTATTTTTTAATTCCAACGCTTTGTTGCACAATGGAGATTTATTATTCTTGTCAGCCAATAATAATATTGGTGCAGTTTTGCCTGCCACCCATACTGGCATTACTACTGAAGTAAGAGGCCATCCTACAACTGCCCACATGGTCGTAAATTCTGGAGACTCTCCCTGTTTAACACCTTCTATTACAACTGAAGCTGCCGAACTATTTTGAGGAATAAAATCTTCAAACATCACAAATTTGGGTTCTTCAGGATGATTTGTATATTCTTCTTTCAAATTAACGCCTGTTAGTCCATGTTTTAAGGAACGACTCATATTCTGAATGATATATTCTGGAGAAATATCGTTGATGGAAGAAGCATAATATAGCAAATCCTCCGCAGCAATATATCGAATATAGCCATAACCTTCATCTGGTTTGCCTGTAAATGAATAATTGGTGCGTATCACATACCCCATAGGTGCTATACGTGTATCATTTACATCAATTTTAACATAATCAAAGTTATTGGTTTCAAAATAAGCTGCACCTCCTTTGGCATCAATAACACCAAAATTTGCTTCTACACCCATTGGCTTTTTATGATTTTTTAGAAAGGTTTCAAATTCATCAATATTGGCGCATTCCATCAAGGCTTGTTTCATCAATTCGCCTTCCAAATCTTTAAGTGCGAATGTATCTGTTTTTAAATTATAAGAAGCAGCGTTCATAATGGCAAAGCCCGCACTGTTGCAACCAACCCATATCGCATTTCCTTCAACATCCTTAGCATCCACTAAGCCAATATAGGCATATTTGCCGTCATTGAAATACATTATCTTATTATTAATTTCATCCGAATCGCGATGTTTCCATAATAATGGTCGTCCATCTTTAGTGAATTTGCCAGAAATTATCGCAGTTGTACAAGCGAAAGTATCGTAACCAATAAGAAGGATGGCTAATGTAATAATTTTAAATAGTTTCATTTTAATTAATTTAAATGGTAAAGGTAAAATTTTCTGATTATTTTTAAAAATCATTTTTATTTGAATTTTTTAATAATATAAAATGCAGAAAATA
>MNXO01000031.1:0-8821 GCA_001872995.1 Bacteroidetes bacterium CG2_30_32_10
TTAAAACCTTTTAAGTGCATGGTTTTTTCTAAAATTAATCGCTTTCCTTTGCACTGATTTGCTGTGAAAGTATCATTTTTTACTTTATTATCAAAGGTTTTATATTAATTCAGCAGACCCTATTTAAGAAACAAATATTTGATAAAAAGAAAATACTAACAAAAAAAAATTTGGAGGTTTTATCAATTTATTTGAGAAGGAGAAAAGTCGGGATGAGAAGACTCGAACTTCCGACCCCCACGTTCCGAACGTGGTACGCTAACCAACTGCGCTACATCCCGCAAAAGTAGTGTCTCCTCGGAGGGAATCGAACCCACGACCCACTGATTAAGAGTCAGTTGCTCTACCATCTGAGCTACGAAGAGAAGGCTGCAAAGGTAATAATTTATTGCTATTTTAAAAAAGTTTTCGGTTTTTTCTATTCAAATATTTAGAAAAATATCATTTTAATGCTTGAATAGCAAACCTATTAAAATAATATCACGTCTATTTTGCTTTACAAAATAGACGTGATATTAATATATTTAATAGAATGTTTAAATGTTAAATGTTATACCAACGATTATCTTCCGTAACGCCTGAGGTGCTCTGGATTGTATCCATATAGATTCGCCATAAGGAGCAGCTCCATAGTGTTTGGTGTTTAACATATTGCCACAAGCAAGTTGTAGTCTAATGCTTTTATTAATTTTGTAATAAGCATTGGCATAAAAGATGGTTGCTCCTGCAAATTTTAAAGATTTATCGCCGCTTCCAGTGTTTCCATATAAAGTATTGGTATTGGTAGTATTTACATCAGAATAATATCTGGTAGTAAGGGCGATATTAAATTTTTTAGTGGTATAAGCAATATTCCAATTGAGTTTGTGTTGAGATGTTTTTGCTAGTTTGGTGTTGTTTTCCATATCTTCACCATCTAAATAGGTATAACCCAAAGAGGTTAATATTTTAGATATTTGAAAATTAACATCCAATTCGACTCCTTGGCTATACATTTTGCCTAAATTTCCATTTATTTCTACAAAACCAGAACTTGTTGAAGCACCAATAGCTGTTCTTAATGGATTATAATAAGGATAATTCCCTTCTTGAGGATCTGCAGGGATTGGACGAATAATATCAGTCATATCATTACGGAAAATGCTTGCTCTAACAGAAACATTTTTATTAATAAAATAATTGGTGTTAAACTCTATTGTTTGTAGCTTTTCTGGTTTAATATTTTCATTTGGAATGTGCATTGCAAAAGGATTTGCCCAGTTTTCCCAACGATAATAGTTGGAAGGTTGAATGTAGGCTGTACCATATAATGCTTTAAAAGTTAATTTGCTCGTTGCTCTATAAACCACACCAGCTCTTGGATTGAAAGCTCCACTAAATACAGAATTATAATCATATCTGGCACCTAAAACAATAGATATTTTTTCAATCGGAATATATTCGGCTTGTACAAATCCGCCCACATTATAATAATTTCTTTCTCCAAAAATAGAGTCGGTGAGTCCTTTTATTCCATAAACATAGTTGTTTGAGTCTTTATATTGGCTCAAATCGTCTTGTAAACCACCATCTAAGTGATAAGGCTCTGAAAGATTTTGTGTTTTGGGGAAAGATTTTACCACATCGCTTGATATACCCGAAATAATTGAAAACTTAGGACTGATTGTCCAATTTGCTTTTATTAATCCAGAGGCATAGCTTGAATAACCATATTTATAACTTGCACTTCCATTGCTTAAATCACTATTAGAAATGTAAAAATTAGAAGCAGTGTTAATCGCATAATCGCCAACAGTAGCTGTAGCAGACAAATCAAGCTTTTCGTTTTTAATAAGATTGTAATCAACATAAAAATGGCGAATATCTTGTCCCCAAACATTGTTTTCTATATACGCATAATTGGCAGGAATGCAGGTAGGGGCATTAGATTCTAACTCATGTTGCCAATCGAAGCCAAAAGTAAATTTTTTATATTTCACTTTGGTAAGAAAATTCCAATTTTTGATTGGATATTTTTTTGATTTACTACCCAACTCTCCACTATAATTAGCCACAGGACCATAATCGTTCAGATCTTTGTAATCTTCGTGTAAGGCATAATCTTCTCCATTATAAATTCTGCCACTAATAACTACATCTATATCTTCGTTAATTTGTTTACCAAATATAATGCTTGCATCAATGGCATTGGTGGTAATATAACCGATGTTTCCAGTAATACCATCAATATCTTTTCCTTCTTTGGTTATTAAATTAATAACTCCCGCATAAGCATCAGCACCATATAAAGCAGAAGCAGGTCCATACACAATTTCTATTCGTTTGTAAATGTTTAAAGGAATGTTATGGGCATAAACAAAACGCTCTCC
Source organism: Bacteroidetes bacterium CG2_30_32_10 (assembly GCA_001872995.1). Taxonomy (GTDB): domain Bacteria; phylum Bacteroidota; class Bacteroidia; order Bacteroidales; family CG2-30-32-10; genus CG2-30-32-10. The sequence continues at coordinate 2,370 of MNXO01000031.1, forward strand.
AGTTATCGGATTTTGACGTTGTCCATCCTGCAATACAAGTATTTTTTGATTTCCTTCTACCCCACGGATAGTAACTAAAGTTCTTACTTCTCCCTGCACATCGTAAGATACATCCACTCCTATAAGAGCTCTAAAAATATCTTTTAAATCGGACCAGCCATATTTCTCTATTTGTTCGGCTGAAATAGAAATAACTGTAGCTGGGGCATCCGAAATCTTTTGTTTTTTTTGTGAAGCCGTTGTTACTTCTATATTCATCAGTTGCTCCAACGATAAATCATAAATATTGGTGGAGTCTTTCTCGTTTTGCGCAAACAGCGTAGTTGACGCAAAAACAATGGCGACAATCATTTTAAATTTAAGTAGTTTTTCTCTCATGACTTTTACAATTTAAGTTAAACATTATTTTCATTAAACGAATTACTAAAAGTAATAAAACAATGGTGAAAATTAAAAAATTATCGAAAAAAATAAAAATATTTTATAATTTGTTGAAGTATAGCAATTGACAGTTTGAAAAAATAATATATAGCAATTTTAGATGCCCATTATTTTCTTGCTATTGATTTTATAGCAGCATCAACAATATTAATAGTATCTAACCCATAAGCAACCATAAGTTCTTCGGGAGTAGCGCTTTCGCCAAATTTATCAAAAACACCAACCATTTCGATAGGTGCAGGATAATTTCTGGCAAGCAATTGAGCAATGCTGTCACCTAATCCTCCATTAATTTGATGTTCTTCTGCGGTTACCACGCATCTTGTTTTTTTAACGGATGCTAATATTGCCAAGTTATCAAGTGGTTTAATGGTATGTATATTTATTATTTCTGCATCAATTCCTTTTTGTGCAAGAATTTCGCCAGCTTCAATTGCCTTCCAAACAAGGTGACCACATGCAAAAATGGTAATATCTTTCCCTTCACTTAAAACGATGGCTTTCCCTATTTGAAAATGCTCATTTACTGGAGTAAAATTAGGAACTTTAGGTCTTCCAAATCTTAAATAAACAGGACCATTATAATCTGCAATAGCAATAGTAGCAGCTTTGGTTTGATTGAAATCGCAAGGAACGATTACGGTCATATTAGGCAACATTTTCATCATACCAATATCTTCGAGTATTTGATGGGTTGCCCCGTCTTCCCCTAATGTTAAACCCGCATGGGAAGCACAAATTTTAACGTTTTTATTTGAATAAGCAACACTTTGTCTAATTTGATCATATACCCTTGAAGTAGAAAAGTTGGCAAAGGTACCTGTGAATGGAATTTTACCTCCTATGGTTAAACCTGCCGCTATTCCTATCATATTGGCTTCTGCAATACCAACCTGAAGAAATCTTTCAGGGAATTCTTTCACAAAAGCATCCATTTTCATAGATGTAGTTAAATCTGCTGTTAAAGCAATTATGTTGGGATTAACTCTTCCAGCTTCTAACAATCCTTCTCCAAATCCGGCACGGGTTTCTTGCTTGTCTGTGTAAGTGATTTTTTTCATAAATAAAGGTTTCGTTTTTTAATATAATTTAACGGTATGGTACTTACTTGATTCGATTTTAAATTTCTTTTCGATAGAAAAAATCGACCCATATAGGTTTTTAGAACGATATATCACCCGATAATTACCGGGTTGAAGATTAAAAACGTCTTTCATCCCAAATTCATCTAAATTGCATACCCAATTAAGTTTGTTTTTTTCTTCAACCAACACACATCCCACACCTAAAGCGGGCTTATCTACAGTAACAACGCCAGGCTCAGGAATTTCTACTGTTGTGGTAAGCGATTGTGGTATATCAACGTTCATTATATATAAACGGGGTAGGGTCAATATTTCTAAATCGTATTTACCTTTGATATATTTCTCAACCTTGTCAAAATTTTGAACGTTCACTGTTTCTTGTTTTCCACTTTGACGGACAATACATTTTGGATTTTTTTGTATTCCCTTTGTTCCTCCCACTTTAAGTAAAAGAAAGCCTTGAGGAGCATTGAGGGTTATGATTGTGTGTTTTCCTGGCTCAATGACAATATTGTTTGCGTATAAAGGAGGAAGTGTGTGAACAACAATGTTATATTTCATTAATGGATCGAGCACAAGTGTATCTGGTAAACCATATTTGTTAATTGTATGGATTAAATTATATTGCACCATGCCAGAGAAATTATCATAAAAAGTCATATCTACATTCGTCTCAGTAGGTTTTCCATAAGTATCTAATAAATTCACTTGGGCGGTGGTAGAATTTAATGCTTGAGCAATCACTGTTTTTAGGGCAATCTTATAAAATTCTTCGCTAGAAGCATCATAATAATTACCAACACAATCGAAAGCTGTTTTAAAGTTTTTTCCAATACCAATAATGAAAGGTTTTAAAATAATTCCCTCTTTTTGTAAAGCTTGCGATACAGCACAAGGATCGCCAAAACATTCTTCTATACCATCAGTAATTAATATGATAATATTTCTGCAATTATCACAAGGCGGAAAATCTTTTCCACATTCAGCCAATGTAGCTGCAATTGGAGTGGTGCCTTTAGGAATGAGTGTTTTAAGTTTTTGTTGTATTTTTTCAATATTATCTTTACCAATAGGAACTTCGAGTTTAGTATCATTGCAGTCTTGAGGAGGGTATGGTTTTTGGTGTCCATAAACTCTAAGTCCTAGTTCAACATTTTCTGCTGTTTTAAGACTATCAAGTATTTCAGAAAGTATTTTTTGAGCAATATTTATTTTCATATCGCTTTGCCATCTACCATACATACTTTGCGATGCATCAAAAACAAATAATATACGAGTAAGTTGTTTTGCGTTTTTATCCTGACTATAACCCAATGTTACGTAAAAGGAAAACAAGATAACTAATAATATTTTGAGTAATTTCAGCATTCGTAATAAATGTTTATTGACAATATAACCAAATGGCAATTTAAAATTTATTAGTAATCGCCTAATGTTTCTTTCAATTGCGAGAGGGCATTGGTAAGTTGTTCATCGCTCGGTGCTTGTCCGTGCCACTTGTGGGTTCCCATCATAAAATCTACTCCATAGCCCATTTCTGTTTTCATCAGAATTACAATTGGTTTTCCCTTGTGTGTAAGAGATTTTGCTTTATTGAGCGTTTCAATTACTTCGGGTATATGGTTGCCATTCATTTCTAATACTGTCCAATCAAAGGATTCCCATTTTGCTTTTAAATTTCCTAATGAAATAACGCTATTAGTGGGACCATCTATTTGTTTGCCATTGTAATCAACAACAGCTATAATGTTATCTGTTTTTTTGGAGCCAGCAAACATAATGGCTTCCCAGTTTTGTCCTTCTTGCAATTCTCCATCTCCTGTTAGAACATAAATTAAAGAATTGTCTTTATTTAGTTTTTTAGAAATGGCAGCCCCCAAGCCTACAGACAAACCTTGTCCTAAAGAACCTGAAGCAATTCTAACGCCTTCCAATCCTTCTGCTGTTGTTGGATGACCTTGCAACCGTGAATGTAATTTGCGAAAAGTTGCTAGTTCTTTAATATCAAAATAACCACAACGTGCGAGTGTACTATACCAAACTGCCGAAAGATGCCCATTGGATAAAAAGAAAATATCTTCATTTTTCCCTTCCATTGTAAAGTTTTTGGGATGATGGATTAGGATTTCGTTATATAAAACAGTAAAAAAATCAGCACAACCCAAAGCGCCTCCCGGATGACCCGATTTTACTGCATGAATCATACGTAACACATCACGTCTCACTTGCGTAGAAATTTTTTCTAATTCAGAAATAGTAGCCATATTGTTTGCATATTTTAAAATTCAAAAGTACAATTTTTATTTTTAGCTTAAGACTGATAAAAAAACTTTCAACAAGAGTAACAAAAAAAAGACTTATTTTTTCAAATAAGTCTTAATGATTGTTAATATTCATCTTCATGAAAGAAAAAGTCGTCTTTGGTAGGATAATCTGGCCAAATATCTTCTATGCTTTCGTAAATTTCTCCTTCGTCTTCAATTTCTTGGAGATTTTCAATTACTTCAAGCGGGGTACCAGATCTAATCGCAAAGTCGATTAGTTCTTCTTTGGTTGCGGGCCAAGGTGCATCTTCTAATTTAGAGGCTAGTTCAAGAGTCCAGTACATTTTCTACTTTTTTTGAATTTTCTTGCAAAAGTACTCTTTTTATTAAAAAAAACAATAAAACTTATTAACAATTACAAAACGAGAAAAAGTTCTGTTAATAATGAAAAATTTGTACATTATTGTTAATAAATAAAGAGACTAGCAATCTTTAAAATTTTCAAAAAGATTTAAAAGTATTCGTAGAAAATGAATGTTTACATTATTTTTCTTGAGCTACTATGCGTAGCGTGTCTTGTGCGATAACTAATTCTTCGTTAGTAGGCACTACCATCACTTTCACCTTAGACTCTGGTTTAGATATTAATTCTAATTTTGCTCTCAGCCCGTGATTTTTTTCTTTATCAATGTTTACGCCAATAAATTCAAGATTTTCGCATATTTTTTCTCTTGTTTCAAAGCCATTTTCGCCAATTCCACCAGTAAAAATCAATAAATCTAAGCCTCCCATGGCAGCAGCATAAGCGCCAATATATTTTCTGACTCTGTAATAATACATTTGTAAAGCCAACAATGCTCTTTTATTGCTATTCTTCCAAGCTGCATCTTCAACATCTCTCATATCATAAGAAATTCCAGAAATTCCAAGCACGCCACTTTTCTTATTAATAAGATCGTTGGCTTGGTCGAGATTAAGGTTTTGTTTTTTCATTATATAAAGCAACGCACCACTATCTAAATCGCCACATCTTGTACCCATAATCAAACCCTCAACAGGGGTTAAACCCATAGAAGAATCAACAGATTTTCCGTTTTTAATTGCTGTTACCGAAGCACCATTGCCAAGATGACAAGTAATGGCTTTAATGTTATCTTTTTTAAGAAATAAAGCATCGCAAGCTTGTTCAAATACATATTTGTGGCTAGTTCCATGAAATCCATATCTTCTAATTCGGTCTTCTTCATAAAGAGAATAAGGTAAGGCATATAAATAAGCGTAATCGGGCATAGTTTGATGAAAGGCAGTATCAAAAACAGCTACTTGTGGAATGTTTGGTAAAAGTTTTTGCATAGAACGTATCCCTTTTAAGTTAGCAGGGTTGTGTAGTGGTGCCAATTCTATACATTTTTCAATATCTTTAGTAACATCATCCGTAATTAATGCACTTGTACTAAAGTTTTCGCCACCATGAGCAACACGATGACCTACTGCAAAAATCTCATCAATACTTTTAATAACACCATGATTGATGTCTAAGAGTGCTTTTAAAATTAAATTTATTCCTATTTCGTGATTAGAAACATCTTGAATAAGTTTGTATGTTTCTTTTGCCTTAGGTTGATGTTTAAGCTCGCTATCTTTTAACCCAACTCTTTCTAACAAGCCTTTTGCCAACAAATCAGCATTGTTTGCCATATCAATCAATTGATATTTGATTGATGAACTACCGCAGTTTAATACTATAATTTTCATTTTTTAATTTAAATATAGAAGTTTATAGAATTTAATATTTTCAACAAACCTACAAAATAATATACAAACAACTGCTAAAAAAAACAACATTTTTATATTAACGTTTGCTTTAACAAACCAAAAGCTATTCGTTAAAAAGAATAATAGGTTTTGAAAGAGGTTGTTGTTTTTATTACCTTTGTAAAAAAAAATTGTATGCAATTTAAAGTAGGTGAAAAAGTTTGTTTTTTAAATGAAAGGCGCGAAGGCATTGTAATGAAAATCATTAATAGTAAGATGGTTTCTATTGCTATTGAAGATGGTTTTGAAATCCCAGTTCTGATAAACGACTTGGCTCCTATTATCATGCCCGATTACATCCAAAATAAAAAAGAAAACTCTCAAAAACAAGAAACATTGGTTATCCCTCAAGAAATCAGTTCTGAAGAGAGTGAATTAATTAGTTCTATTTTTATTAATCCCATTGAACATAGTAATAATGGTGTCTTTATTGCTTACACCCCTGAAAATGACAACAATTTATTGTCTGCAAATCTATCTGTTTTTTTAATTAACAACTCTTCTTACGATTTGTTATTTACTTACTATTTAAAAGACGGAAACAAATATATAGGTGCAGATTATGACAGACTTGATACTCAATCAAAATACCTTTTGCAAACTATTGATAGAAGTCAATTAGAAGAATGGACAGATGTTAAATTTCAATTTTTATTCTTTAAAAAAGGTTCTTCCATTATTAAAACCCCATTAGACAAAGAAATAAAAATTAAGCCTATTAAGTTTTATAGGGAAGAAAGCTATAAATACAACTCCATGTTAGAACAACGCTGTGTCTTAATTCCTATTACAGGAAACCAAATAAGCGATACAGATGAAGAAGATGTTGTTGCTGAAAAAAAGAAAT
>MNXO01000031.1:8843-38088 GCA_001872995.1 Bacteroidetes bacterium CG2_30_32_10
AAACCCTGTTGAACAAGAAATAAACAATTCTGTTGTAAGCAAAAACGAACCTTTCCCTCAGAAACATATTATTGATAAGAAAGTAGCCGAAGTTGACCTTCACATTGATGAATTGTTAGATAGCATTGAAGGAATGACAAACAACGAATTGTTAATGTTTCAAGTAAATTATTTTATAAAAATGCTTGAAAGTGCTATTGTCAATAAATATTTTAAGATTATTTTCATACATGGAGTTGGCAATGGAAAATTGAAGGAAGAAGTAAGAAAAGTGCTAAAAGAATCCTATCCTTTTTTGAAAGTATATGATGCTTCAATGGCAAAATATGGGGTTGGCGCCACAGAGGTTCAAATATCTGTTAATATAAATAACTCACAAAGTAAACAAAATTAAAGCAAGCCGTTCTATCGCCTTACACTAACACTGTGGGGAGGAAAGTCCGGGCAACAAAGAGTGCCATACTTCCTAACAGGAAGCCGTTACAAGAAATTGTGATGCGAGATAGTGCCACAGAAAAATACCACCTTAGCGAAAGCAAAGGAAAGGGTGAAAACGCGAGGTAAGAGCTCACGACGCAAATAGGTAACTATATGCGGGGGTAAACCTTATGGGTTGAAAGACCAAATATACTGGAGAATGAGGGCTACTCGTCCAATTCCAGGGGGTAGGTTGCTAGAGGCAAGGTGCGAATCTTGTCCCAGATAAATGATAGAAGTCTCGATTTTAATCGAGATACAGAACCCGGCTTATAGGTTTGCTTTTTTTGTTTTTTTTTGCTTGCAAATCTTCAATTTATTATGTAGTTTTGAAATAAAAAAAATTTATGAAAAATTTAAATATACTATTATTCATACAGAGTGTATTTATTGTTTTTTTTATAACAGCTTGTGCCTCTAACGAAGCTGCTAATTCGGACAAAGTAAGCCAATCTGAAATATATCAATCATACTCTGTAAGTTATAATGCTGGCGATATGGAATTATCAGCAAGAGTAACATTTAGATTCGCTGGTTCTAATGGAACTACCTTGTTATTGGTTAAACCAAGTACCGTGCTGTTCAATAATGAAGAAATGCCTATGGATCACGGTTCTTTTGCAGGTACTTTTTATGAAATTAATAAGCAATCCGATTTTATTAAAACAGCTTCTTTTTTGTATGTGAATAATGATAAAAAAACATACAATAATAAAATAATCATGGAGCCTATTGAAATTATTAATTATTATCCAAAATTAGACACTTTACAAAATTATACTATTACTTGGAATGGCTTACCGGTTGGTAATGCAGAAACAGTAACACTTTTTCTTGAAGATAAAAATTATCATACTGTTTCCACTTCCACGGGTATTGTTGGGGCAAATAGTCTTTCGTTTTCCCCTTCCGATTTAAAAGGTTTAACAAAGGGAGCGGCTAATATTACTATTTCTCGAAAAGCAAATTTTTCTCTCAAAGAAGGAACACATCTTGGAGGTAGCATTTATTATCTTTATACTTCAAAAAAAGTGGGGATAACCATTTAAAATTAATTGAAGAAAGGTTTTTTATTAAGGTAACAAAAAAGGTTTTAACTATAATAAAGTTAAAACCTTTTTTTGGTGGGAGTTACTGGATTCGAACCAGTGACCCCCTGCTTGTAGGGCAGGTGCTCTAAACCAGCTGAGCTAAACTCCCAAAATGAGGTGCAAATATAAGTGATTTTTTTTTATCTACAATAAAAAATAATTATATTTAAACTTTAATATTAATAAGCTGATTAATAGACACCTAAAAAACATTAAATAATTTCTGCAACCACATAAGTGCTACCACCAATAAAAACTAAATCATTTTTTTGGGCATTTTTTTGAGCATCCATCATTGCTTTTTTAACTGAAGAATACGTTTTCCCTTGTAGTTTATTCTTACTTGCCATAATTGCAAGATCGTTTACATCCATTCCTCTAGGTATATCTGCTTTACAAAAATAGTAGATTGCATCTTTTGGCAATAACTTCAACACCGATTCTACATTTTTATCATTTACTATTCCAATAACAAAGTGCAACGTATTGTGTTGTGTAATATCAATTTGTCTTAACACTTCGTTAATTCCATCTTCGTTATGCCCCGTATCGCAGATAGTTAATGGATGATGCGAAAGTATTTGCCATCTTCCATATAGTCCTGTATTGTTAATAACGTTTTCAATACCATTGTAAATAGATTCATTGGTAATTTGAAATTTTAATGATTTAATGATTTCAATTGATTTCAAGACTGTCTTAATGTTCTTCAGCTGATATAAAGCTGTTAATCCCATACGAAGATTTTGATAAGCTAAAGAATTGAATTTATAAACATCTATCGTTAGCTTATTGTTTTCATTAGAGGGTTGTTGAATGTTACGAATTTGATATTCTGCATCAGCAAAATAAATAGGAGCATTACACTCAGTTGCTTTTTTTATAAATACAGGCTTAGACATTAAATTGCTTTCACCAATTACTACAGGAGTGCTATTTTTGATAATACCTGATTTTTCATAAGCAATTTCTTCAATGGTATTACCCAATAAATTAGTATGATCATAGCCAATATTTGTTATAACAGAGAGCAAGGGAGAAATAATATTGGTGGAATCGAGACGACCTCCTAAGCCTGTTTCTATAACAGCAATATCAACCTTTTCCTCTTTAAAATATTGAAAAGCCATACCTACCGTTGTTTCAAAAAAAGACGGTTGTATGCGTTCGAACTCATTTTGGTATTTGTTGATAAAATTAACAACGTAGGTTTCGGGAATCATTTTCCCGTTTATTTTGATTCTTTCTCTAAAATCTTTGAGGTGTGGCGAAGTATATAGACCCACTTTTAATCCACTTTCTTGCAAAATAGAAGCTATAAAGTGCGACACAGAACCTTTTCCGTTTGTGCCAGCAATATGAATGCTTTTAAAAGATTGATAAGGATGGTTTAAAAGATTGCATAATGCAATAGTGTTGTTTAAGTCTGCTTTATAAGCAGCAGCACCAACTCTATGAAACATTGGAAGCTGACTGTACAGATATTCCAATGCTTGTTTATAATTCATTAGTTTTGTCGAATAAAGATATAAGTAATTGTTCCTTTTTGTTCTTCTGCTGCATTAGGGTTTGCATTAAATTTCGATTTTAAAGCAGCGTCTTCTGCTAATTTCCATAAATCTTGAGCGGTTGTAGTTGTTCCTTTAGCACCTGCATCAGCTTTAACAACAGTTCCATATTTATCCACTGTAATAGTAACAACAACTTTTCCTGTTTCATTAGAGTTATAAATAGGTTTTGTTAAATTATTTGGTTTGCGACCATTAAGACTGTAAGAAATGCCATTCCCAGGACCGTTTCCAATGCCAGTACCATCTCCATTTCCGTCTCCTCCAATTCCATCTCCAGGGTTACCATAGTGGTTTTTTGAGTTGAAGGTTCCATTAGGATTGCCTTGGTCGCCATTGCCATTGGTTTCTCCTTCATTTCCTCCTTTTGAGTTCTTTTTATATAGTGCAAGAGGATTTACGACAGGGACATTAATTTTTATAACATTTTTTGTTTCAACTTTTGTAACAGGGGCTTTTTTACTGGTTTTATTCCCTGTTTCAATGACTGGTGCATCTTCAGTATTTTGAGTTAGAACTTCTTTGGTGTCTGAGTTGTCTGATGTTTCAATGTCTCCATTGGTTTCATTGTTTTGTAAATCTACGGGTAAATAGTTTTCGGGTTGCACATCGCCCGAACCATTGTCAGAAGTGCCAAAATTAACTTCAATTCCCGAACCTCCACCAACAGGGTAAGGAGGTATTGGTGTTTTGATAACCAATAATAAAAATACAAAAAACAAAGCTACGTGAACAACAATGGTTAGAACCATTGCATATACTTTATTGATAGGTTCTGTGGTTGTTTGCATATTATTATTTCGTTGGATTAGTTGCTAATACCATTTTTATTTTAATTTTATTGCCTATTTGCAGAATATCTACAAGGTCTTGAATGGTTAGTTCATTATCTATGCGAAGTACAACGGTAGGATCCACAATACCTGCGGTCTTCTTTACTATTTCTGTTTCAATATTATTAAAAGGAACAGCTTCATTGTTTATATAATAGAGCTTATCTTTTGTAACAGATAAGGATATTTGCTGTTTACTGATCGTTTGTGCAGGTGGCGATTTTGGAAGCAGCAATTTTATTACCGAAGGATTTGCCAACGTTGAAATAATCAGAAAGAACAACAATAAGAAAAACATAATGTCGTTCAAAGAGCCGGTATATACTTCGGCGGTGTATAATTTGTTTCTTCTTAGGTTCATTTTACGATTCTTTTTGCAATAAATCCATAAAATCTATAGCATTGTTTTCCATTTTAAAAATAACTTTATCGAGAAGTATATTTAAATAATGGTAACCAGCATAAGCAAGCACCCCAACGATAAGACCCGAAGCACTTGTAATCATTTTTTCGTATAAACCACCAGCAATAAGACCAATACTGATGTTATCGGCAAGGGAAATGTTGTAAAATATCTTGATAACACCCATAATGGTACCAATAAAACCAAGCATAGGTGCAATACCAGCAACAATACCTAATATTTTAAGGTTTTTTTCAAGCTTTGATACTTCAAATTTACCAACACTTTCTATAGAGCGCTCTATTTCGCTAATTGGTCTGCCAATGCGATTGATACCTTTTTCTACCATTCGTGAAACAGGTGTATTGGTTGATTTGCAGAAAGCTTTGGCGGCATCAATTTTCATATTAAGAATAAAATCCTTGATATTATTCATAAAATTGGTGTCTTCTCTACTTGCTTTTTTAATAGCTATCAATCGTTCAAAGAAAAAATAGACCGCCAACAAAGAAAGTATTACAATTGGTATCATAATAATACCGCCTTTTTGCAATAAGTCTAATAACGAAAGACTTTGTGTGGTGGGCTGTGTGGTTAATTGTGTTACGGCTGTTTTAACCGTATCTTGAACATTAGAAGGTGTTTGTGTTATCTGTAAAAGGAGTCCGTACATGCTTTTTTATATTTAATTTAAAAACTTATAAAATTAGTAATAATGTTTCTTTTAATGGGAATGCTCAAATAAACTTTTCAACAACTTATTTGTTAATAACTTTAACGTAATTATTTGCAAAAAAGTGCACTTTTTGTAAAAATAATTTATTTATAAAAAACCACAACGTTCTAAAGTGTTGGTTTTTTGAATTTAAGCCGAGGTGCTTAAACAAACAAATAGCTGTATGCAATGTAAAATTAATAATTTTACCTCAATACCAAATAATAATTTTATTTTGGGAAAAATTTAGCATTTGCATAATAAAAAAAAAACATGTAGTTTTGTTTTTTAAAACAAACGAATAATTAATAAAATTGATTTTATAATTTATTCTATAAATGTTGAATGATTCTGGTTCATTTTCAAATTCTGCAATGATGTCTGCATTGATAGATAATAACAATGTATTGTTTCATTACGAAGGAGCAATGGAGCATAGAACAATAGATGTTATTTTGAAAAACGCAATTAAAGCGTTGGATAATTCGGGTATTGAAAAATATCTTCAGAAAAGAGCCTTTAGAATTATAATGGAGAGCTTAGAGAATATTCAAAAACATTCTGACAATGCCTATGGAGGACATTCTTATTCTGAATTTAGCTTAATGAAAAACAAAAAAGAATTAATTTTTAAAACATCAAATACAATATTAAATACGGATAAAAAAGAAATACAAGCTAAGATTGAAGAAATTAACCGAGCAAGTGGTCCAACTTTAAAACAAATGCAAGAAATTAAACTTACAACTGGAGAATTGACACCCAAAGGAGGCTCTGGTATTGGCTTAATTAACATTGCAATACGTTCAAACAACAAACTTGATTATAAATTTGAAACAATAGATACTAAAACATCTCATTTTATTTTACAGATAAAAATAAATATTTAATAAATCATATCTATGGAAGCACTTATAATAAAAGCAGAAGATTTTACCCCTTCAATCATCTTAAATCCAAATAAAAACAAATTTGAAATAGCTGGTAAATCTCGCCCCGAAAATGTTAAAGACTTTTATGAACCCGTTATTAATTGGTTTGATAAAAACACATCTTCTCTTGTTGAAAATTTTAAGGACTTTTATAATGATTCTAATCCTTTTAAATTCGACTTTAAATTAGTTTATTTTAACTCTTCTACTTCAAAAATGCTGTATGACATACTGAAGAAAATAAAAAATATACAAAATCAAGGGATTTCAGTACAAATAAACTGGTATTACAATGAAGAAGATGAAGAAATCTTAGAATCGGGAGACGAACTTTCTAAAGCAGTTAATATTCCTTTTAATTATATTGAGATATAAATGTATGATTTGTGGTTAGTTATTTATTAAGCAACTTCCTATAATTATCATAATAAAAAAGCCGAATAACAATAATTATTCGGCTTTTTGTTTTAAGCAAATTTAATCATACATTAAAAAGGCAAATCGTCATCAGGAGCTGGAGCTATTGGCTCATTACTGGTAGTTTCTATGTTTGAATTATCCGAAGGAGCCCCTTTTTTATTTCCAACCATAGTCATATTGTCACCAATCACTTCCGTAACATATCTTTTGTTATTTTCTTTATCTTCCCAACTTCGAGTTCTAATTTTTCCCTCAATGTAGATTTGAGCACCTTTTTTTAAATATTTTTCAGCTACATCAGCCAAGTTGCGCCATAAAACGATATTGTGCCATTCGGTTTGCTCTACTTTGTTGCCTTCTTTGTTTTTGTAGGTTTCGGTTGTTGCCAAAGAAAACGCAGCTTTTTTAACGCCACTGTCGAAATGTTGAATTTCTGGGTCTTTACCCAGATATCCTAATAAAATTACTTTATTGACTCCTGCCATAGTTTTAAATTTTAGTTTAATAGATTAATAATACAAATATATATTATAAATGTTTTGAAACCAAATTTTTTTTTGATTGAAATTAACGAAAGGGTAAATTATTTTAGCGTGCATTAAAAATACTGTTTTTTTTATTTAATTAGGGTCGTTCATAATTTAGCCCACTTCAAGTTAATAAGCCCGTTCGTTTTTGCCTTCAATAAAATTGATGAACGATTTATTAACCACTTTGTAACCACCTGGAGTGGGATAATCGCCAGTAAAATACCAATCACCTTTATTATTTGGACAAGCAAAATGCAAGTTTTCGATACTTTGAAAAATTACATTGACCTCTGCTTTAATGTCCTTACTTGTTACCAACATAGCGATTTTTTCTGAAATCTGTTCAGGAGTAAATGGCTTATAAATAGCTTTTACATGATTAACCATTTGTTCTTTTGGTTGATTTTCTTGTTCTTTGCATTTTTTATAAACCGAATTGATAATATGAGTTTGTTTTGATTCATTTAATAAATCAATTGCAGCTCTAAAAGCAATAAAATCACTAAGTTTAGCCATATCAATTCCATAACAATCGGGATATCTAATTTGTGGAGCAGAGGAGGCAATAATAATTCGTTTTGGATTTAGGCGGTCAAGAATTTTAATAATACTCTTTTTTAAAGTGGTTCCCCTCACAATAGAATCGTCAACTACCAACAATGTGTCAATTCCATCTCTAACAACACCATAAGTAACGTCATATACATGAGTTACCAAATCGTCTCTTGATTTATCTTGAGTAATGAAGGTTCTTAGTTTTGCATCTTTTACAGCAATGGTTTCTACACGAGGATAGAAGCATAGAATTTCATCTAATTTTTTGGATGTAAGATTGTCTTTGCAACTTAAAATTTGTTCTTTTTTAACTTTTTTACAATGTTTGTTTAATCCTTCTATCATTCCATAAAAAGCAACTGCGGCAGTATTGGGGATATAAGAAAAAACAGTGTTTTCCATATCGTAATTTATCATTTTTAATATAGGAGCGCAAAGAAGCTCACCGAGTTTTTTTCGTTCCTTATATATTTCGGCATCGGTTCCTCTCGAAAAATAAATTCTTTCGAAAGAACAAGCTTTTCTTTCGGTAGGTGTTTTGCACTGATATTCTCCTATTGTCCCATTTTTTTTGATAATAAGAGCGTTTCCAGGTTTTATTTCTTGAATTTCCGCAAAAGGAATATTGAAAGCTGTTTGAATAACAGGTCTTTCTGAGGTAACAACAACAATTTCATCATTCTTGTAATAATAAGCTGGGCGAATACCTGCTGGGTCTCTCATTACAAAGGCATCTCCATGACCTATTAAACCAGCTATTACATATCCTCCATCCCAGTGTTTACTAGATTTTGTTAAAATATTTTGAACATTAAGGTTTTCGGCAATAAGGGGTGAAATTTCTTTTTTGGTAAACCCTTTGGCTTTGAACTTTTTAAAAAGCTCTTCATTTTCATCCTCCAAATAATGACCGATTTTTTCAAGAACTGTGATAGTGTCAGAGGTTTCTTTTGGATGTTGACCGATGTCAATCAAACGAGTGAATAGTTCGTCCACATTGGTAAGGTTAAAATTTCCGGCAACAACAAGATTTCTGGTCATCCAATTGTTTTCTCTTAAAAAGGGATGGCAATTTTCAATGCTGTTTTTTCCAAAAGTGCCGTAACGCAAATGTCCTAAAAACAATTCACCTATAAAATCGCTATTTTCTTTTAACCAATGAGCATCTTTTAATCTATCCGCATTGTTTTGGCTTATTTTATTGAGGTTTGCATATATTTCAGTAAAAATATCTTTGATAGCAGTATTAGAATTAGAACGCAAACGGTTGATATATCTGGTGCCAGGTTTAACATCAAATTTTACACAAGCCATTCCTGCACCATCTTGTCCCCTATTGTGTTGTTTTTCCATCAATAGATAAAGCTTGTTTAAGCCATATAAGGCAGTTCCATAATTTGCAATATAATATTCAAGCGGTTTTAGTAAGCGAATTAATGCTATGCCGCATTCATGTTTAATTTGGTCGCTCATTGATAAAGAATTTTAAGATAGATTGACAGCTACAAAGTTAGCAGAATAAAAGGAAATCAATGAATAATGTATTGATTTTTTTATCAACATTAAAACAATCTCAAAAACAGCTTGTGTGTGTAAAAAATAAAAATTAGATACTCAAAAAAACACTGGAAATAATCTAAACTATTGGTTTTTAAAGCATTTAAAATGCTCTACATCCAGGTGATGTTGTATTCATCAAATTCTGCTCCCAACTTGGTATCTTTAACTTGAAACACTTGCGTAAAAAAAACACCTGTTTTCTTAACTAAACTCTCAAGTACACCGATTTGTAACTTACCATTAAAAGTTTGTGTTTTTCGAATATTCATAGATTTGGGCGTATGTTCAAGTATTTCCCAAATTCTACGCTTTGGGTCTTGCACCATTGTAATATTAACGACATTCAATGCTTCAATTACTTCAATAGGAATTGACTTTTTAGTGATTAAATTTTTCGCTACCATCGCATTATAAAGAGTTTCGCCAACTTGTTTTCCTGCAATAATTAAATTAAACTTTCCTAAATTGGTTTCAATCCATTCACAGATATCATTATAAATCTTGATGGGTACTTTATTGTTGGGATTGTTGAGACGATAACCTTCAGCAATGGCAAAAAGTTCGTGGTATTGCTCTTTTTTTGTTTTATAAACATTTAAAATGTCTATTACAAAAGCAGCATCTGTTGTAACATTTTCTGTTGAAAAATCCATTTCTTCTAATTTGATTATTCTTTTGCGTTTTACCTGACAAAAATACAAACAAAATATCTAATCGAAATATATATTTAAAATAACCCTCAGAAATTATTTATTTCTGAGGGTTATTGTTGTTGTCCGACTAGGTTTCGAACCTAGACTCTTCTGATCCAGAATCAGATGTGTTGCCAGTTACACCATCGGACAATGATGCGCAAAATTAATAAAATTTTGTTTTAATATACACTTTTATTTGTTTTTTTTCTCTTCTTTTGCCCAGCTATCTTTAAGTGTTAAGGTGCGGTTAAAAATCAATTTGTTTGTTGTAGAATCTTTGTCAGCACAAAAATACCCTATACGTTCAAACTGGAATTTATCGCCAGCCATTGCTGTTTTAAGAAAAGGTTCTAACTTTCCATTAATTACCTTAAGAGAATCGGGATTAAGATACGATTTAAAATCTTTGCCTTCTTCAGCTTCATCGGGATTTTCTTTGGTGAATAATCTATCGTAAAGTCTAATTTCTGCATCGACTGCATCTTTTGCCGATACCCAATGAATGGTGCCCTGCACTTTTCTTTTATCAATAGAAGAACCTCCTTTTGTTTCGGGATCGTAGGTGCAGTGAACTTCAACAATCTCTCCCTGTGAATTTTTCACAACACTTAAACATTTAATATAAAACGCATAGCGCAATCTGACTTCTTTGCCAACCGAAAGACGATAATAGTTCTTGGGAGGGTCTTCCATAAAGTCTTCGCGTTCAATAAATATTTCTTTCCCAAAAGGAACCTTTCTTTTGCCCATGGTTTCATCTTCGGGATTATTGATAGCATCAGTATCTTCTGTTTTATTATCGGGATAGTTGTCAATAATCACTTTGAGCGGATTAAGAACAGCCATCACCCGTTGTGCTTTTTTATTTAAATCTTCGCGAATGCAATGTTCAAGCAAAGCAACATCTATCATATTATCGCGTTTTGCAACACCAATAATTTCGGCAAAGTTTCTAATTGATTCAGGGGTATAACCTCTGCGACGTAAGCCACAAATGGTAGGCATTCGCGGATCGTCCCATCCTTTAACAAGTTTTTCTTGCACCAATTGCAATAATTTCCTTTTACTCATAATGGTATAAGTAAGGTTTAATCTTGCAAATTCTATTTGTTGAGGTGCAAATATTTCTAATTCTTTAACAAACCAATCGTATAATGGGCGATGTACTTCAAATTCAAGGGTGCAAATAGAGTGTGTTATATTTTCTATAGAGTCAGACTGACCGTGAGCAAAATCATACATCGGATATATGCACCATTTGTTACCTGTTCGGTGATGGTCGGTATGAATGATACGATATAAAACAGGGTCTCTCATGTGCATATTGGGAGAAGCCATATCTATTTTTGCACGTAACACTTTTTCTCCATCTTTATATTTACCAGCACGCATCTCTTGAAAAAGCAAAATATTTTCATCAATAGTTCTATTTCTATATGGACTTTCAATTCCTGCTTTTGTGGGTGTACCTCTGTTGATACTAATTTCTTCAGCCGTTAAGTCGCATACATAAGCTTTTCCTTTGGCAATCAATTTAACAGCATATTCATAGATCTGTTCAAAATAATCGGAGGCATAATATTCTCTGTTAGCCCAATCGAAACCAAGCCAATGCACATCTTCGCGAATGGAATCGACGTATTCCACATCTTCTTTGGCAGGATTGGTATCATCGAAACGCAAATTACATAAGCCATTATATTTTTGAGCGGTTCCAAAGTTCAAACAAATGGACTTTGCATGCCCAATATGCAAATAACCATTAGGCTCGGGTGGAAAACGGGTGTGAACAGTTCCATTGTGTTTTTTATTCCTAATATCTTCATCTATAATTTGATGAATAAAATTAACTGGCGTTTTTTTCTCTTCTTGATTGTTTATTATATGATTCATTTTTTTATTTTTCAATAGTCTTTGCAAAAATACAATGTTTTGTCAGATAAAAAGTGAAGTCTTTTTTCTTATACTTTAGTTCGCTTAAAATAATTTTTTCTTTTAATACCTAATTTTATTTCCAATATTAAAATCGCTATTCAATAATTCTTCTATGGTACAGCTCAAATTAACCCTGTAATCGTCGATGGTGGATTTTGGATTATTTACTTTTTTAACTGCACCAGGCAAAACGAATATTTGTTTGAATGAAATTAAAGAAAATAGTTTATTGTCCTTAATATCTTTCTCATATTTATTGGCAAAATAACGAATTACTGGAGCCAAATTGGCAACTTTAATTCTTCTTTTGGATATTTTATAAACTTTGGGTAGAAAAATGTTTTTGTTGCTGTTAAACATTTTATAAAATGCCTCATTTAATGCTTTGTCATCGTCAAAATCGAAACTTAATGCATATAAGCCTTTATCGTTGTCGCTTATAGGAATTATATTTGTAATTCCTTTTGTTTTATCAATGAGTTTGGCAGCAATAAATGGTTGTTTTTTAATTTCATCGAGCATCGAAAGGTCAATATAATCTTTTGCTATGCTGATAAAAGAACTTCCCAAAGCCCCTAAATCCATAGAAAAACGAATTGAACCAGATTTGTTTGGATTAATTTTTATTTCTTCCACTATATCAATACATCCTGATAAAGAGAGAAAAACAAATAAAACCATCAAAAACCCAAAACACTTTTTCATAAAAACCATATTGTAAAAAAAGCCATCCAAAGGACAGCTTTTCATTGTTGTAATATATTATAATTATGAATTATATGCCCATTTAATATACATCGAACCCCAAGTAAAACCAGCTCCAAATGCGGCAAGAATGATATTGTCTCCTTTTTTAAGCTTTTTTTCCCATTCCCAAAGGCAAATCGGTAATGTAGCAGAAGTGGTATTGCCATACTTTTGAATATTTATCATTACTTTTTCTTTACTTAACCCAATTCTGTTGGCAGTTGCATCAATTATGCGGAGATTGGCTTGATGGGGAACAAGCCAAGCAATATCATTGGCGGTAAGATTATGTTTTTTTAAAATTTCTTCAGCGACACTTGCCATATTGGAAACAGCGTATTTAAAAACAGGTTGTCCTTCTTGATAAATAAAATGTTCTTTGGCGTCAATGGTTTCGTGTGAAGCGGGTTTAACAGAGCCACCGGCTTTTTGGTGTAAATGTTTTCTTCCAGAACCATCTACTTTTAATATAAAATCAATAATACCATTACTTTCGGTTGTAGGTTCAACCAAAACTGCACCTGCACCATCACCAAAAATAGGACAAGTAGTTCTATCGCTGTAATCAACAATAGAAGACATTTTTTCGGCACCCACAACAACTATTTTTTTACATCTACCAGATTCTATATATGAAACAGCGGTAGATAAAGCAAAAAGGAAGCCAGAACAACCTGCATTCACATCAAAGCTGAAAGCATTTTTAATGCCTACCTTATCGCTAATAATATTTGCTGTTGCCGGAAACTGCATATCGGGAGTAACAGTAGCACAAATTAAAAAATCAATTTCATCAGGAGAAGTTTTTGTTTTCTCGAGCAAGCCTTTAACGGCTTCATAACCTAAATCAGACGCTCCTTTGCCTTCTCCTTTCAAAATTCTTCTTTCTTTTATTCCGATTCGTGTCATAATCCATTCATCAGAGGTATCCACCATTTTACTTATTTCTTCATTAGTGAGGATGTATTCGGGAACGTATCCATGAACTCCAGTAATAACAGCTTTAATATTATTCATTTTATTTGTTCTTTAAATATAGGTCTATTGACAAAGTCATTCTTAATTTTTAACTTGTGCGAATTTTTCTAAGGCGATTTTAATTTGTTTAGATAGGTTTGCTTTAACAATATCTCTTGATAATAATATCATATTTTTGATTGCAATATTGTTAGAAATGCCATGACCTATAATCACATTTGAATTAACTCCTAAAACAGGGGTTCCTCCATAGTTTTCATAGTTCCAACGGTCGAAATATTCATCTCTTAAACCGTGCTTGAGCATTAATCGATATATTGTTTCTGCTTGTTTTAATACGATATTTCCTGTAAAACCATCACAAACAGCAACATCTGCTTTATCTTTAAATAAATCTCTGCTTTCTATGTTGCCAATAAAGTTAAAATCGGAAGAATCTTTCATCAATTTAAAAGCAGATTGGTATAAAAGATTTCCTTTGTCTTCTTCTTCACCAATATTAAGCAAACCAACTTTTGGATTTTTAATTTTATATACAAATTCAGCAAATATTGAACCTATAATTGCAAATTGATATAAGTTGTCGGGTTTACAATCGGGGTTTGTACCAACATCCAATAAAATACCAACTTTACCATCTTCTTTTGGTAAAATACTAGTAATACAAGGTCTTAATATTCCTTGAATAGGGTTGGCACTATACATCGAACCAACTAACATTGCACCAGAATTTCCTGCACTAGCAAAAGAATCTATTTTGTTTTCTTTTAGTAGCTTAAATCCATTGACAATACTTGATTCTTGTTTTTGAGCAAAGGCACGCGTTGGTTGTTCATGCATTTCAATAACATCCGTAGCTTGAACAATATCAAATTGGTTTGTATTATTTCCAGAATCAATAAGAAAGTTTTTTATTATATTGCTATCTCCTATTAATACTAATCTATCTTCAGGACTTAATTCTTTATGAGCTAAAATTGCACCTTCAAGCGTAGCTTTTGGGGCATAATCTCCGCCCATAACATCAATGCCAATTTTCATCTTTTTATTGTTTAAGAAAAAGGGTGTATTTGAATGATGAAAATTAATAAATTAAGCAGTGGCTTGTTTTTCGATAGCTAATTTTCCTCTATAATAACCACATTCTTCGCATACTCTATGATAAGAAATGGTAGCACCACAATTTGAGCAATTACTTAAAGTAGGAGCAATGGCATTGTCGTGAGTTCTTCTTTTATCTCTTCTGGTTTTCGAATGCTTATGTTTCGGATTAGGCATAATTTTTAAGTATTAATGTTAATTTAACTTGATATTATTTAAAATTTCCCATCTGGGATCTGTTTCTTCTTTTTTCTTGTCGCTTTTAGAAAATTCTTTCAATTTTTCTAGAAACAAAGGGTTGCAATTAGAATAGCCCTTTTCATTGTCAGGATGAATACGTTGAATAGGCAAACTTAGATAAATATACTCATAAATATATTGTGTAAGGCTTAATTCATTATCTGATTCTGGTATAATAAGAATTTCTTCAGTTTGTTCAATTCGTTTTTCTCCAAATTTTACAAACATTTGAAATTGATTAGTTATTGGTAAATCAAAATAATCAAGACATCGATCGCACATTACATTTACACTTCCCTCTAAATTGAAAACAAACGACATTAACGTTGGCTTTTTATCTAAAGAAACGACTATTTTAATATTCCCTTTCTTTATCTCAGACATTTCGTAGTTTTCAAAGAACGATTCATCAATTATATAAATATATTGATGCTCTCCGTCTGCCAGAGTTTTAAAAAGTATCCTAAATTGGTTAAAATAGTCCAATTTTTTATTATCTAATTTAAAGCCTGCAAAGGTATAATTTCTAATTTAAAAAAAAAAAAAAGAATGAAATTTTTAAAATTAAAATTTTTTTATACCTTTTCATTATCATCTGCATACCACTCTGCATAGGATGTTGCAGTTTCTTTTAACTTAAGACTATATAGTTTGACCATTTTAGGAAATTTATCTTTTAAAATAAAAGCAAAATCAGCTAATAAATTTTCGCAAGTTGGTTGATATTCTGTAAATAGAACTCTTTCAAATAGTTTATTTGTGCGTAAGTTTTCTTTATCTTGCATTTGGGCATTTAACAAAAGCGCATGGTCTAATTTATTAACAATGTTCTCTTTAATAATTCCCTTTAATAATGTAAAGTCAATAACCATTCCATTTTTAGGATGCGTATTGTCATTTATTGGTTCACCTATTATGGTAACGCTCAACAAATATGAATGACCATGAATGCTACTGCATAAACCATCATAATTTAAAAGTGCATGAGCCATTTCGAAGTGAAATTCTTTGGTAATTCTAATTTTTGTCACCTTTTTTTATTTTAATTAAATAATTGCTAAATGTTCTAATAATATTTTGGTTCCAATGCCTATCAATAAAAGCCCTCCGATTAATTCAGCTTTACTTCTAAAAAAATAGCCATATTTCTTTCCTACAAAAACACCAAACAAAGTTACTAAAAAAGTAATGCTTCCAATGATGATAATAGATTTGATAATAGACACTTTTAAAAAGACAAAACTTGTACCTACTATAAGTGCATCTATGCTGGTTGCAATTGCCAATGCAATTACAACCCAAATTTTATCAATATTCAATGGTTTCTTTGAGATGGGGTTTTTTAAAGATTCAATAAGCATTTTCCCACCAATAAGAAGAAAAATTCCAAATGCTATCCAATGGTCTATTTCTTCTATATAGCTTTTAACAGATAAACCAAGCAACCATCCATTAAGAGGCATTATGCCCTGAAATATGCCAAATAATATGGCAATTTCTAATGTTTTATTAGTTGTTATTTTTTTGTTTGTTACTCCAGCTGTTATGGAGACTGCAAAACAGTCCATCGCTAAGCCAAATGCAATAATTATTATTTCTAAATTTGACAAATCTGTTGATTTTTTATTCTATTGATTTATTTGTTTTAAATCGGGGACGAAACTCATAAAAATATATTAATAGCGTATATCCACCAAGCAAAAATGTATTTAGTGCTAACCGAAACATCAATATTTCGGGCTTAATCATTAAGCTGATAAAATAAACAATCACAGCTCCAGAAAGAAAAATAAAGAATTTTTTTAAATTATATTCAATATAATACTTTTTTTGTCCTATCAAATACGAAACTACCATCATAGAAGCATAACAAGCAAGGGTTGCCCATGCAGAACCCATATAGCCTAAAATTGGAATGAGTGTATAATTTAAAACAATGGTTATTATTGCTCCAAAAATAGAAATGTATGCTCCATATTTGGTTTGGTTTGTTAATTTATACCATACAGATAGATTGTAAAAAATTCCGAGAAACATATTTGCCAATAACAAGATGGGTACTACTTTTAAACCTTCATAATAAGGTTTCCCGACAAAATATTTTACAATATCCATATATAGCATTATTGCTAAAAATATTAAAGAGCACGCTATCACAAAATAATTCATCACTTGAGCATAAACCTGTTTTGCATTTTGTTCTTTTGACTGCGAAAAGAAAAAAGGTTCTGCTGCATACTTAAATGCCTGAATAAGAATAGTCATTAATAAAGTTATTTTATAACAAGCAGAATATATACCAACTTGACTCATCGCAATATCAGGGGGAGATAAATAGGTTAAAAACAACCTATCCATAGTCTCGTTTACAATGCCAGCCAAACCAAATATAAGTAATGGCAAAGCATACTTAAGCATACTTTTCAACAAAGTAAAATCAAATTTGTACTCTGTTTTCAGCATTTCGGGAAGCAAAAGCAATATGGTGAAACCACTAGCGATTAAATTTGATATAAAAATGTAACCAACGCCAACATCTTTGCTATAAATAACATTTATTTCATTCGTTAAAATTCCATTTTTAAGCATCCAAGGACAGAGTAGCAAAAAAAACAAATTAAAAACAACATTGATAAGAATATTGATAAACTTGATAATAGCGAATTTTTTAGCTTTGTTTTCGGCTCTAAGTTTTGCAAAAGGAATTGCGGTTATGGCATCAATAGCAACAATGAGCGCACACCAAATAATAATTTCGGAATGTCCTCCAATGGTTAAAACGGCAGAAATGGGTTTTATAAAAATAAATATAAGCCCCACAAAAAGAAACGAAGTAAACGTTAACGCAAGCATAGCGGTAAAAAACAATTTTTTCTTATTGGCTTCTAAAATGTAGTATCGAAAAAAGGCAGTTTCCATACCATAGGTCAATATAACCGCTAATAATGAAACGTATGCATACATTTGACCAACAACCCCATATTCGTCGGGTAAAAAAATACGAACATGCAAGGGAACTAAAAAATAATTTAACAAGCGAGCAACAATACTGCTAACTCCGTAAATGGCGGTTTGACCTGCTAATTTCTTTAAAGGATTCAAAAATTTCGTATTTAAAAACCAGATGCAAAAGTAATGGTTTTTAGCCTATATAAAGTTGAATTATTTGAAAATAATAGCTTGCTGGGTTTGTTTTTATTAAAGGCAAAATATCTGATAATAAATGAAACGAGCAAGAAGCTGACTCTTGCGGGCACTCGAGAAGCACTAATACTCCAAAGACAGTAACGAACTAAGAATTGTACTTCAGTATATTGATACGAATGAAATGCTTTAAATGATAGTTTTCTTTTTGTGGAATGGTTGCTAATTGATTAGTGGTTGGGCTTGTATAATTATCTCAAACTAAAATTTCCATTTTTCCTTTCGGAAAAACTCAAATAGTGCAATCTCATCAACATTAAATGTCTTACAAACATTGGGAATTTTATGAGCATTAGGTTTATATTTTTCACTATGAACCAAAGTACAATTATGCAATTTAGCTTGTGCAATTACAAATGGGTCAGCATATGGTTTACCAAGTAAAATGGCTTCTTCTCTTACTAAATCAGGATGTATTTCAAGTATTCGTTTAACTTCTAATTGCTCTTCAATAGTCGGTTTGATAAATATTTTCTTGTTTGTCTTCGCCCATTGTGCAATTTCATCATCATAATCTTCTAATTCTCTAAGTACTTCGCTTGAAGATAAAATATCACCATTATTAATCATAAAAACAAAGTTATCCCATAAAGAAGTAAAAACATCATCAGGATAATTTTTAAGGTCAATAAATGGCCCGCTATCAAATATGTACTTTGTCGTATGAAATAGTTCCATCTATTGTTAAAAAACTTTTTTTTCGTAGTCTGTAATTCGATTTATTTTAATACTCAAAAAATCTGCAACTTGAGATGATGACAACTTACCTTCATGAAAATTGGTTAATACCTGTAAAACAAAGTTTTTACCCAAATGGCTAAAATTGGTTGTATGATAAGTTGGTCCAGTTTTTTTCTTTTGTTCAATTTTCTCCTTATACTTATCATTCCATAAGTTTCTTTTTTTAATATAGAATTCTTGAGTGGTTTTTCCTAAATCAAAAAGTTTTCTAAGGACCACTTCTTTTGAAACCTTATAGGTCTTAGCTATTTCACATAGTGTTTCTTCTGTCCATTCAAAATTATTCCGATTTTCAAGGACTAAATTTTCATCAAGTAATTCATTTTTGGGTAAGAGAATGTCAGATGTAAATTGATTACAAAAGATTTCAATCTGATTAGGATTTTGTTTTAATTCCTCTGAATAAAAGTCTCTAAACACACCTCCAATATTGAATAATATATGACATAATTCATGAAATAAACTGAAAATTTTACCATTTGAGGTATCACCACTATTTATTACAATAACAGGAAATTCTTTGTCCATTAAGGAAAAACCTCTTGCTTCTTTTAAAGGATATTGAAAAACAAAAACTCCATTTTGCTCAATTATGTTTCTATAGTATTTATATGCTTCATCTGAATCACTAAAACCCTGTTGAAGCCTTTTTGTTATTCCTAAGTAATCTCTGAGTTTATTAGCAGTTTTATTAGTATTTAGTTTAATTTCAAATATAAACTCTTTATGAATTGGTTTAATTACAGGGTTTTTATCGTCATTAATTTGTTTAAGAACTAATTGATGATGTTTAGCTTTTCTAATAAATAATCTTAATTCAGGAGATAGATTCGTAATTTCATTATCTGGCAAAGTCCTAAAATCTTGTTTAGGAGTAGTTTCCTTTGGTGCTTTAGGTAAAAAGAAGACGGCAAGAGGTCTTTTATAAATTTTATATGCTAATTGCTCGAGTTGTGCAAGTGTTGGATAAGCATTGCCATATTCCCATTGTTGAATTGTATCTCTATCTTTGTCAAGTTTTAATGCAACTTCTGCTAAAGTTAAGCCAAGACTTTCCCTGGCCCATATTAATATGGAAGGCTCAATCCTGATTATTTGATTATTAGCAGTCATAATTTTTTATCAACTTAAATTTAGTAGAGTTAATTTTATTCCTAATCTCTATATATCTCACAACCCTATAAGCTACAAAATGTTTCCATTAATTGGCATGCTTTGAACACCTTTTTTTATTTTGGTGTATATAATTTCTTACAAATCTACTCATTTTTTATTATCCAAAAAAACATTCTATTTTAATTCAGTATTTTCATAAAATATTTTTTATTCATTTTTACTCCAATTTTGGATTACGATAAAAACAATTTTCTATAAGCTACTGCAATTTTGGAGTATCAACCCCGAAGGCAATTATCAAGGGTTTTGATTTTTACTGTTTTAAAACCATTTTTTCGATAGGCACAAAATCTCGGTAGAAAATGCTTGTTAAATATAAATTCCTTTTGACTTTTTTAAAGCATTAAATTTCAGAAGTCTCCTTTATTTATCAAGTTTATAGTTCAGAAACAATGCTATTTGTTTACTTGGCATTTTAATCCTAAATTATCTTTTGAATAGTTTTCTAATGACCCTCCATATAAAAATAGCAATAAATTTCTTTTTTATATATTCTTGTATCTTTGCAGTATTATTAAAAATTTAAAACTATAAAACTATGGGATTTTTATCATCCGTTAAAAACAAATTAGGTATTGGAGGAGTAAAGGTTGTACTTGAAATTCCTGGACAAGTTGAAAAAAGCAAAAACACTTTAAACGGTAAAGTGGTAATGACTACAAAAAGTGATCAATTTATTATTGATTTAACGGTTAAATTAATCGAAAAGTACACTACCGGAAGGGGTGACGAAAAATCAACCAAAGAATTTGATATGGGAGTTATTAAAATACCATGCAACTTCGATATTAAAACTGGAGAAACCAAAGAAGTTCCTTTTACACTTGATTTTCAGATTCTAAAATCTGGCAATGATGAATTAAAAGAAAAAGGGGGCGTAATGGGTGGTTTAGGAAAATTAGGTTCTTTTGCTAACAACGAAAAATCTGAATATTCTGTTATTGCAACTGCTGATGTAAAAAGTGCAGCTTTAGATCCTAACGACATTAAGGATATTAAACTGGTTTAAAACACAAAAGAACAGGATATTACTCCTATAATGTTCGAAATTTAAAAAGACTTGAATAGCTTATTGCATTTCAAGTCTTTTTAGTTTGTCCACATAAGTGCAACTATTTTCAATATTAATACAAACAAAATTCAGACATTGATTAAAACGAACGAAACATTAGCTTTTGTCGGTTTGTTTTATGAATCACTTTTTCTTAATCATATATTTTTTATCCTTCACTTTAACAACCGACCATCCTTGATTTAGATTTAAGGTATAGTCCTCTTCGGTGATAGGATTTATAGCAAATTTTTTTGGTGCAGCAACAATAAAAAATTTCCAGTCATCAGTCCTTAAAATTCCATTTTTAACTTCCAGTATTCCCCATTCTCCAGTTAATCTCATCGTTTTATAAACCACTCCTTTATCAATATGTATTTGTTTTTCTTGTGGGTTGTAGGTGAAATTTAGATTATTGTTTTGAATAATGAGTTGCTCGTTTTCTATTAAATTATCCTTATAATAATTTAACAATGCTGCTTGTTGTTCAAATTTCAAGGTTTCCTCCATTAATAGTTCTTTAGCATTATATTTATTTCCAATAGTATCTATAATTAATTTCATTTTAATAGTATCTGTTGGTATTTCTAACTTTAAACTGTTTTTAATAATAAAAGGGAGGTTTTCACCGGCAATTATTTGTTTTATCCAAGTTGGATATAAACTATCTAAGAGAAAACCATAAGCAGGTCCGGTTAAATAAGCAAATGAATTAGCAAAACCATCATTGCTCTCTCCAAGTTGGAGCCTTTTTGCCATAACGATTGGTAAATATTTATCACTTAAACCACAAAGTTTATTCCCGGTGTATTCTGCCATTCCTTCATGTCGTTCGAAACTGTTTTCGTTATTCGTTGGAAACAAAGATTGTCTGTATGCTCTAAAAAACAATGCATCTTTTATAGCTTCCACCTTCTCCTCACTATTTTTTGAAACCAATGCTTTATGCAATGCCCTTAATTCTAATTTAATCAATACAGTGCCTTGCAATTCGTCTAAATGGGTGTTGGTGCTAATTAGGGGGACAATACCTATTTTATCTTGAACCCTATGCCAACTTTCGTGAATAAACAAGTAGTCTCTCATATATTTATCAGTAGTTGATAATGCATCCCACATCACCATGGTCCATTGCTGACCATTCCAAACCAAAGAAGTGTTTGCAATATTAATATTGTCAGGTAATTTTCTTGTAAATACGCCATCCTTTTCTTTTAATTTTTTATCATTGTCTGCCTGATTGGCAATGATGGTTCTGGTATCCGAAAAAACGAGCATAATTGGTCCATTTAAATGAACACCCCATAATTTTCCATCATCAATATTACACAATGAATCAATCTCCTTGAAATAAGATTTTGCCAAAGCATAATCGGCGTTTTGTTGCGCATTTACATTGGTAATAAAACCAAACAATATAATTAAAACAACCCAAGCATAATTTATTTGATTCTTCAAATGGTGCATCGTTTTTTATTTTAAAAGGTTAATAATAGCCATAATAATTAATGGTAAATAGCCTACAACATTTGCTACAAAATGAACCCATATAGCCGGAATGAGGCTTTTAGTTTTTTCACGGAAATATGCTGCTAATATGCCCGTCGCAGTTGCAAACAATACGAGAGCACAAACATTCCACACTCCCATGCCAGCTGAAAATAGCATTAAATGCATGCTTCCAAATAACAAACCTGATATGATGACTGGAATGCTTAGCCTGAATATTTTAAAATTGATATGCTGTATAAAACTTTGCACCAAACCTCTCACCCAAACCTCTTCACATATACTTGACCATACCCAGGCGGTGAGGAACAATTGAAATAATGATTGGGCTTCTGGAAATCCTGTGTGGTTAGTGGTAGGGAATAAATGTCCTAAAATTAATATAAAAATGATGTATCCTACAATTATGCTTGCAACAATAATACCAATGGTTATAAGGGTTGTTTTAATAAATTTAAAAGACTCCGGCAAAGCAAAACCATAATTTTTTAATTTCCCTTTGTTGATAAGTAGAATCGTTGCGATGGAAAATAATAGGAGAATAAATTTAAAGATGACATTTTGTGTATAAAAATTCAGGCTTATTTCATTTCCAATTAAATGAGCCAATGGTGTTGCTACAATTTTACTTATTAGAATTACTCCCCATCCTAAAAGAATAGCAAACAATATACTTACATAAGGATTGCTTTTGATTTTTTGAATTATTTTTTCCATTTTGTTTGAGTTTTATGGTGATTATTTAAATTTGTTTTGAATTAGTTATCTATTAAATAGTTTATTAAAGCCAGGAATATTGCTGTTGAAGAAAAACTTTTGGTTTTCTAAAATCTTCTTTACTTCTTTTTCAAACTCAGGTTGATTTAAAGTATTCATTATTTGTATAATGGCTTGTTCTCGCAAGCAACCAGCATGTAAAATACAAGACATATAAATATTGTTGCTCCAGGTGGCTTGTTTTACTTTTTTTAAATCATTATCCATCAAGGCAATTAAATGTTCTTCTCCGTCAATAATTAGGTTTAATTGTTGACTTTGCCAATGTTCCAAGGTTTTGCTGCCAATTTCGCTATTTAAAATACTTACTCCTTTGATTTCTATGGGTTCATAAGCTTCTATATGCACATCCACACCTCGATTGATGGCTTCTACGATGCTATCCTTCATTTTTTCTAGGGTTTTTGGGAATGCATCTATAACTGCAATTGTTTTACACTTACTCATCATGCTTTTAAAGCGTTCAAAAACGAGGTGCACAGAACCAATGCTATAACTATTTTCATCAATAATTTGACTATCTATACTTGAGAGCATTTTCTTAGCTTCCTGGGTTTTTTCTAGTAAAGCAGCTTCATATTGACCAATAAATTCTTCTGGATTAACAGCCCTGCATTGTTTATTTTTATTGTCTTCTATCAAAATAGCTCCTTTTTCTGCTAAAGAATCAATTGCTTTATAAACATTGGCTGTTGGTTTGTTGATTTGCTTTCCTATTTTATATGCTGTAGAAGGGGGTTGTGTGAGCAAATGAATATATACTTCTGCTTCGAGCTGATTAAACCCCAGCTTAATAAGTAATTCTAAACTTTTTTTATTCATGGCATTTGAAATAATTTTTGCAAATATATATTATTTTAAACTCAAAAAACAATTTGTTAGTATATTATTATACTAATAAATAATTAATCATTCAACTACATTTGTTTTGAGGTACTTAAATTTAAAAAGGGAAATAAAAGGGCTTATAACAAAGAAAATTGAATAGTTTATAAGTAACGTATATTAATACCTAAGACTGCTGTTTGCTATAAATAATTTAATAATATCTAATAAATAATTGTTTATTTTTGCATTCCATAAAAAAGCCTCTTTAGCTCAGCGGTAGAGCAGCTCACTCGTAATGAGCAGGTCGTGGGTTCAATTCCCATGAGAGGCTCTAGCTTTATTAAACCTCTACAATATTAAACAATTAATTTTTTTCACCTTTTTAATTTAATAAAGTTTCTATTCACATGCTCAACTATAAAAATTATTACACCATTCCTGCTCCTCCAGAAGAAGTATATATTGCATTAACCAACCCCAACACTATTCGATTGTGGTCAGGAGAGGTTGCACAAATGAGTACAATTCCAGGTTCAGAATTTTCACTTTGGGATGGAAGCATCGAAGGTCAAAACCTTGAATTTATAGAAGGAAAAAAAATTGTTCAATTATGGTATTTTGGCGAACAAGAAGAACAATCTATTGTTACACTTTTGCTTCACCAAGTTAAGCAAGGTACTTCTATAGAATTGAGCCATACCAATATACCCGATAGTGATTATAAAGACATCGTAGAAGGTTGGAATGAAATTTATTTTGGTTCTTTGCGGAAGTTTTACGAGGAATAGTTTATTGCTACTTATTTAAGGTCGGCTGAATAAGTGTGTTTTAAACAAATTTGATAGATTTAAATTGTTTTTTGTTTTATTCTTTTCTTTTTTCATTTCTTCAAAAGAAACAAATAAATCTGCATCAATAGGTGCCACATAAGCAAAGGGGCTTGGTGATGCAGCCCAGTGCACTCTGCTCGATATAGAGTTTGGTTGAAAATAGAAATGATTTGAAAACATTTTACCACTTGCACATTATTCATTGTTTATTAAAAAAAGAAATAAATGTGGATTATGTTGATATACAAAATAAAGCATGTTTCAAGAGTCATTGCTATCAAGCGAAGCCTACCTAACTGACAGGCAAGCGTATCTTGAACACAAAAAAAATAATTAGATTAAATAAATATGTATATTTGCATCGTCTAAAAAAGTTGGATGTTTAATTTTAAAATGGATATTGTTAAGTAAATAACCTTTAGTGTTCTACCTTAGGTTATCCCATTTTTTACTCAGACAATTGCATTTCTGAGTAAATTTAATTTCTATTTATTAATAATAGCATTTGAGATCTGGTATAAAATAAATTGCCATGATTTCAACTATAAAAATTAAATATCATGAGTAAAGAAAATAAATCAATTAACGAATTCGATATCAATTTAATCTGCGAATATTTTTCAAGTTTAGAAAGGCAAGGTCCAGGTAGTAAGGAAGCTACCCTTATGGCATTGAGCTTTATTGATAATCTTACCAATAAGTCATTTATTGCCGACATTGGTTGTGGAACGGGTGGACAAACAATGGTACTGGCAAAGCATACATCAGGACAGATTAAAGGTATTGACTTGTTTCCTAACTTTATTAATCTATTAAACATTAATGCAAACAAACTAAATCTTCAGCATAGAGTAGAGGGTATTATTGGTTCAATGGATAATCTTCCTTTTCAGAGTGAAGAATTAGACCTTATCTGGTCTGAGGGTGCAATTTATAATATCGGTTTTGAACGTGGCTTGAACGAATGGCGGAAATTTCTAAAAACAGGGGGCTATATTGCCGTTTCGGAAGCATCTTGGTTTACAGAAGAAAGACCTGCTGAAATCAATGCTTTTTGGTTAGATGCTTATCCCGAGATTGACACTATTTCTAATAAAGTCGCCCTAATGCAAAAAAACGGTTATATTCCAATAACGAACTTTATACTACCAGAAAACTGTTGGACTGAGCATTTCTATATTCCACAGGTTAAAGCACAAGAAATTTTCCTAAAAAAATATAAAGGCAATCAAACTGCGGATGAACTTGTAGCAAATCAACGTCATGAGGCTTTTTTGTATTCTAAGTATAAAGAGTATTACGGTTATGTTTTCTATATCGGAAAGAAAAATTAAGTAATACCTATTTGTGTTTGTTGATGTATTTTTTTTGAAAATATAATAAACTACATCAGCATTATACCATGTAAGCATTCATTATCGAAAAATTCCTCTGTGAAAGTAAGTGGTATTAGAAAAATTAAAGTTAAACAAAAAGTGTTAGGACAATTTAAATCTGAAAAAGGGTAAAAACTTATGCGATAAAACGATTTATTATAGATGCCATAAAAAATCTAATCAAAATGTTTTTATCAAACTTAATTTTATAACTAATTTTATATTTGATTAGTTATAAATTAAAGTTTATATTTGCAGACCAAATGGTCGGTTTATGAATGATGCAAGAGAACATATCCTAAAAACCTCTCTTTTACTTTTTTTACAGAAAAGCTACAAAGATGTTACAATGAGTGAAATAGTTGAAAAAACAGGATTTTCAAAAGGAGCATTCTATCACTATTTTACCAGTAAGGAAGAACTGTTTAAGGAGATTGCATCTAATTTCTTTTCGATGGGTGCGTCAATTACGCATCCTTTAGTAAGGTTTCGCTAAAAACATTTTATTGTCAATACATAGATTTTCTTAATGATTCACTAATAGCAATGCGTAATTTGGTTGCTGATTCAAGCAATAATGCTTTTAACTTCAATTTTTTTCTAATTTTGTTTGAAGCTGCTAGTCGTTTTCCAGAATTTCTTAAACTGGAATTAAAACTGCACAAAAAAGATATCAAAGCATGGAAAAGCATTATATCCGTTGCCCAAAAAAAGGGGGAGATTAAAACCGTTTCGTCTGACGAGGAAATTGCCAATTTATTTTTGTATTGTACCGATGGTGTGTTTCTTCGTTTTATAAACAACGATAAACCCAAAGCATTCAAAGATTTTTTACTTAACACCTATGATACGATTTACAAGAATTTGAAAATCTGATTTTTTTTAAATTAATACAGACCGAATGTTCGGTTTGAAATCAAATTAACTTAATTATTTGACTAAAAACTTAAAATAAACCTAATGGAGAATATAATAAAAACGGAGAAACTGACCAAGAAATACAAGGACGTATTGGCTGTTTCTGAAATCTCCCTAAATGTACGTAAGGGTGAAATTTATGGCTTCTTAGGACTTAATGGCGCAGGCAAAACCACTACCATTCGCATGTTGCTTGGTATGATAAGCCCTACTAAAGGCAAAACATTCATTAACGGAAAAGAGGTGCATTCTGGCAGTACTGATTTATGGAAGGAAATCGGCTACTTGGTTGAAATCCCTTATTCATATCCCGGTCTCACCGTTAGAGAAAATCTCGAAATCATCCGGCAGCTAAGGCTTATAAATGACAAAAACGCTGTTACTACTATTATGGATAAACTTAGACTCACTCAATATGCAAACCGAAAAGCTAAAAATTTATCACTTGGTAACTCACAACGATTGGGGCTTGCAAAAGCATTAATTCACAATCCTAATATCATAATTCTCGATGAGCCTACAAACGGTCTAGATCCTGCGGGTATTTGTGAAATAAGAGAGTTACTCATCGATCTTGCAAAAAATAAAGGGGTAACAATTTTTATATCAAGTCATATTCTTGGTGAAATATCACGATTTTCGACCCGTATCGGAATTATACACAATGGCAAATTAATACAAGAAATGAATACATCTCAATTAGAGCAACTCTGTCAGAAAAAATTAAAAATAAATACGAAAAACAATAATTTTGCAAAATCTGTTTTGCAGCAAGCTGGTATTATTGCTACGGATACTCCAGATAATATGCTCGAAATTCAAAACGAAACAATAATTAATAATCCTGAATCTATTGCAAGCATTTTGGTCAACAATCAGATATCTCCCTCACTTTTAAATGTAGTTGAAGAAGATTTAGAATCCTATTTTTTAAGAACAATCGGAATAAAAGGAGAATAGCTATGAAAAATATCAGTATTGCACTTTGGACAGAGTATATGAAAATTCGTAAATCAAAGATTTTTATCACCACTCTGATTATTTTTACAGTCATTCCTATGATGATTAGTCTAATGATGGTTGTTTCTAAGAATCCGGAAATAGCTTCAAAATTAGGTCTGATTGGAACAAAAGCAAAAATGTTTGGCGAAAACGATTGGAAAGGTTATTTTGGGTTAATGAGCCAATTAATCGCTTCCATTGGCCTTCTTGGCTTCGGGTTCGTTACTGCATGGGTTTTTGGTCGTGAACATTCCGAGCGAACCATGAAAGATATTTTAGCGTTACCTGTTGGTCGCTCTTACATTGTTTTTGCAAAATTTATTATTATTTTTATTTGGTGCTTAATCCTTACTGTTGTTACATATTCTGTTGGTGTCCTTATAGGACAAGTCATAGATATACCAGGTTGGTCTCCTGCTTTATTTTCTGATTTTTCTAAATCTTTTTTCATTACATACTTTCTTACATTATTTCTTTGTTCTCCAGTAGCATATTTGGCTGGATATAGCAGGGGTATAATCGCCCCTTTGGGTTTTGTGTTGTTAACAATGATTTTTGCTCAATTTGTTGGCTTAGTGGGTCTTGGTCCCTTTTTCCCTTGGGCAATTCCTGGACTATTCTCTGTCGCCAAAGATGCACCAGGTTTTCAGCTTCATCATTCAAGCTATATCATTCTTGCCTTAACCTTTGTTTTTGGATATTTGGCAACACTTCGCTGGTGGCAACATGCTGACCACCATTGATTGACATTCCATTTTTCAATCTTTTTATTTTAAAAATCATCAAATCATTTATATTTTCAACAAACCCCAAATTGAGCAGCGTGGGCAGGGCTGCATCACCAAGCCCCTTTGCCTGTGTGTTAGCCTATTGATGCAGATAGACTTTTTTGTTTCTTTTTGTGGCAATGACAAAAAGAAAGAAGAGAAAATTATTCCTTTATAATTTTCTCACTACAAACCATCACCCCATCTACTATAAAAGTAGCTATATATAAACCCGCTTTTAAAGAAGAAGCCACCACTTGTAACTGATTAATATTTGTATTTAGAG
>MNXO01000043.1 GCA_001872995.1 Bacteroidetes bacterium CG2_30_32_10
CATTCTGGGTCAATGCTTTTATGATATTTCGTAAATCCATATTTATTCTTTTTATTTTGCAAAGATAATAAATTTCTACATTATTCTAAAACATAACCTAAATAATTTAGAACAGAGTCTTAGCAAAGGATTGCAAATTATTTAAGCAATTCTTTTTGGATGGTTTTAACAATTCCTTCCACATTATAACCACATTCTGTTTGAAGTTCTTTTATAGACCCTTGCTCGATAAATCTATCTGGAATGCCAAGACGTATTATTTTGGCTGTATAATTATTGTCTGCCATAAATTCTAAAACGGCACTACCCAGTCCTCCTTGAATGGTTCCGTCTTCCACTGTAACAATGGTGTTAAACTTCCTAAAAATTTGATGTAAGAGTTCTTCATCAATTGGTTTTAGAAACCGAACGTCATAATGAGCTACATTAATATTTTCTTTTTCAAGTTTTTTCGTTGCTTCCACCACATTATTACCAATATGTCCTATGCTAATTAGAGCAATTCCAAAACCTTCTTTGATGGTTCTTCCTTTTCCTATAGGTAATGCTTTAAATGAAGTTTTCCAATCAATCATTACTCCTGAGCCTCTGGGATATCTAATTACGTAAGGAGCTTTTTTTTCAAGTTGAGCCGTAAACATCATATTCCTTAATTCTTCTTCATTCATAGGAGAAGCGATAATAAGATTAGGAATGCTCCGCATATAAGCCAAATCGAAAGCCCCATG
Organism: Bacteroidetes bacterium CG2_30_32_10; assembly: GCA_001872995.1. Classification (GTDB taxonomy): domain Bacteria; phylum Bacteroidota; class Bacteroidia; order Bacteroidales; family CG2-30-32-10; genus CG2-30-32-10. The sequence goes on from MNXO01000043.1 coordinate 729, forward strand.
ATGTGTTGCGCCATCTTCACCCACCAAACCGCTTCTATCTAAACAAAATATAACGTGTAGATTTTGCAAGGCAACGTCGTGTATCACTTGGTCGTATGCTCTTTGCATAAAAGAAGAGTAGATATTACAAAAAGGAATATATCCCATCACCGCCATTCCTGCAGAAAACGTTACTGCATGTTGTTCGGCAATGCCAACATCAAAAACTCTTTCAGGCATTTCTTCTTGCATTAAATTGAGCGAACATCCAGTTGCCATTGCAGGAGTAACACCAATTATTTTATCATTCATTTCAGCAAGTTCAATGATGGTTTCTCCAAAAACAGTTTGGTATTTGGGTGGTTTCTTTATATCAGAATGAACTTCAATAATATCGCCTGTTTTTTTATCAAAAATACCTGGAGCATGATATTTAGTCTGTTCTTTTTCTGCTTGTGGTATGCCTTTTCCCTTAACAGTAATACAATGTAAAAGTTTAGGACCTGGAATGTTTTTTAAATCGCCAAGTATTTTAACCAACCTTTCTACATCGTGTCCGTCAACTGGACCAAAGTAACGAAAATTGAGGGATTCAAAATAATTACTTTCTCTAAATAAAGTGGTTTTAACGGCATTTTCGATTTTTTGCACTAATCCACGGGCATAAGGTCCAATTTTACTAATCGTTCCCAACACATTCCAAACATCCTCTTTAATTTTATTATAGGTTTGAGAGGTTGTGATGTCAGTTAAATATTCCTTTAGTGCACCTACGCTTTGGTCAATGGCAATTCCATTATCATTAAGAATAACTAAGATGTTTGATTTAGCAACGCCAGAATGGTTAAGTGCTTCAAAAGCCATTCCAGCAGTCATAGAGCCATCGCCAATCACTGCAATATGTTGTCTGTCTTTTTCACCCAATAATTTTGATGCAACAGCCATACCAAGAGCCGCAGAAATGGAAGTAGAAGAATGTCCCACCCCAAAAGCATCGTATTCGCTTTCGCTCATTTTAGGAAAACCGCTAATGCCTTTATAAGTTCTATTGGTAAGAAAATCATCTCTTCTACCTGTAAGAATTTTATGCCCATAAGCCTGATGACCCACATCCCATATCAATTTGTCATAAGGAGTATTAAAAACATAATGCAATGCAACTGTTAATTCAACAACACCAAGGCTTGCACCAAGATGACCAGGATGAGAAGAAACAATATCAATAATATATTGTCTCAATTCTTGACAAAGTTGAGGCAAATCGTCTTCTTTTAGCTTGCGAAGATCGGAAGGATAGGTTATATTTTGTAATAATGGACCCGCTTTGGAAATCATCTTAATGTTTAAGTCAGTTTTATATTAAAAAACAAAATTACAAAATATTGATGAATGGATTTATTTTAAAATAACTAACCTAAAATCTATATGATTCCTTCTTTTAAAATATCGTGTAAATGGACAACACCTAAATATTTGTCTTTTCTGACGACAAGTATTTGCGTAATATTGCTATTTCTCATAATTTGAAGTGCATCTACCGCAAGAATATCGTCTTCAATAGTTTTTGGTGATTGAGACATAATATCTTTTGCTGTCAATTTATCAATATTCGTATTTTTTTGAAGCATTCTTCTTAAATCACCATCTGTAATAATACCCACCAGTTTTTCTTTATCTAAAACAGCAGTAGCGCCAAGTCTTTTAGAAGATATTTCCATAATCACATGTTTAATGTCATCGTCAATAGATACTTTTGGTGATTCGTTATTAATATACAAATCAGAAACTTTTAAATAAAGTTGTTTTCCCAAAGAACCACCAGGATGAAATTTGGCAAAATCTTTGGCAGTAAAGCCTCTACACTCGAAAAGACAAACTGCAAGAGCGTCTCCCATTACAAGTTGCGCCGTAGTGCTCGAAGTTGGAGCAAGATTATTAGGGCAGGCTTCTTTCTCAACCGTTGTATCAATAATATAATCGGCATGCTTAGCCAAATAAGAATCTGTATTACCTACCAATGCTATTAACTTATTACCAAGTGTTTTTAAAAAAGGAGCCAAAACTTTAATTTCGGGCGTATTTCCACTTTTTGAAAGGCAGATAATGATATCTTCTTTGCGAATAATACCTAAATCACCATGAATAGCGTCTGCGGCGTGCATATATATTGCAGGAGTTCCCGTAGAATTAAAGGTGGCAACTATTTTAGAAGCAATAATGGCACTTTTCCCAATTCCTGTAACAATTACTCTACCTTTAGAATTAAGAATTAATTCAACGGTTTCAATAAAATGCTCGTTGATATTATTTGATAAATTCTTTATTGATAAAGCTTCTTCCTCAATGGTGGTTAAGGCGATTTTTCTTATATCTTCTTTGGTTTTCATTTAAACTCCTTTGTATGTGAAATATTAAAAAGGCAAACTAAAGATGAATTACTTCGCCATAAGCAGCAGCAACTGCTTCCATAATTGCTTCTGACATCGTTGGATGAGGATGAACTGCTTTAATCAGTTCGTGAGCAGTAGTTTCTAATTTTCGAGCAACCACAATTTCAGCAATCATTTCGGTAACATTATACCCTATCATGTGAGCTCCAAGCAATTCGCCATATTTTGCATCGAATATTACCTTTACAAAACCTTCTTTAGCTCCGGCTGCACTTGCTTTTCCAGAGGCAGAAAAAGGAAATTTTCCAATTTTAAGCTCATAACCAGCATCTTTTGCTTGTTTTTCGGTCATTCCGACAGAAGCAATTTCGGGAGAACAATAAGTACATCCGGGAATATTTCCATAATCAAGAGGTTCTGGGTTTTTCCCTGCAATATTTTCGACACAAATAATTCCTTCGGCAGAGGCAACGTGTGCCAAAGCTTGTCCTTTCACGATGTCGCCAATAGCATAATAACCTTCGATATTGGTTTTATAAAATTCATCAGTGATTACTTTACCCCTTTCGGTAATAATGCCACATTCTTCTAAACCAATGTTTTCAACATTTGTACTCACCCCCACTGCAGATAAAACAATTTCAGCGTCAATTACTTCTTCTCCTTTTTTTGTTTTAATAGTAACTTTGCATAAATCGCCAGAAGCATCTACTGTTTCAACAGTGGCATCGGTATAAACTTTCATTCCCGATTTTTTAAAAGAACGTTCTAATTGTTTAGAAACTTCTTCGTCTTCAATAGGGACAATATTTGGGAGCACTTCAACCAAAGTAACTTTTGTACCGATGGTGTGATAAAAATAAGCAAATTCGGAACCAATAGCACCAGAGCCAACCACAACCATTGATGCAGGCTGTTTGGGAAGGGTAAGAGCTTCGCGATAACCAATTACCTTTTTCCCATCTTGTTTAATGTTTGGAAGTTCTCTTGACCTCGCTCCAGTAGCAATAATAATATGATTTGCTGTAATCTCCGTTTTTATTCCAGTATTATCAGTAACTTCAACAATTTTTCCTGGTTTAACTTTTGCGGTTCCATTAATTATTTCAATTTTATTTTTTTTAAAAAGGAATTGAATACCTTTGCTCATTCCATCAGCTACAGCACGACTACGAGCAATGATAGCTGGAAAATCGGTGGTTGTTTCTCCATTTAATTTAATACCATAATCGCCAGCATGTTTTAAAAAATCAAACACTTGGGCACTTTTCATTAAAGCTTTTGTAGGAATACAACCCCAATTTAAACAAATTCCACCTACTTCGGCTCTTTCGACAACAGCAACGTTAAAGCCAAGTTGTGATGCCCGAATGGCAGCTACGTAACCGCTAGGTCCACTTCCTATAACTATTATATCGTAATTCATCTGATTAGTTTTTTATTTAATTATTAAATTTTTTCTACACAAAAACCTTTGTGATTAGATATTTTATGTTGCAAACCTACATAAAATTTATTTTTTTACAAGCAAATTTATTACTTCTTCAAGAAGTCTTTTTTTATTAACAGGAACCACTCCAACTTCTTCGCAAACCAAACCACCCGCAATGTTGGAAATTTGAGCAAGCAAATCAGGTTCAATTTTTAAGGCAAGACATAAAGAAGCAACGCTAATTACAGTGTCTCCCGCACCCGACACATCAGAAATTTTACGAAAATGGGCAGGGATTAAATAATCGGAATAGGTTGTTTTGGTATTTTTCTTTTTAGCACTTACAAAAACGCCAGCTTCCGAAAGCGTTGCCATAACGATGTTAATGTTAAACTCTTTGTGCAAAATTTGGCTAATATCGGCTAATTCTTTTTGTTGTTGAGGTTTATGGTCTAATTTTAAACCTTCTTGCAATTCTTTTAAATTGGGTTTAAATAAAGTTACTCCTTTGTAGTGTAAAAAATTCTTCTTTTTAGGGTCAACCGCAATGGGAATGTGATACTTGTTCGCAATTTTAACTACATTGGCAATAAGCAAAGGAGAAATCACTCCTTTATCATAATCTTCAAAAATGATGGCGTCTATTTGCTTGCTATTAACCTGATTTTCTATGTTTTTGATTAATTGCTTTGTTTCTTTTTCGTTTATTTCATGTTCCATTTCTTCGTCCACACGAAGCATTTGCATATTGTTTCCTACAATTCTATATTTTGTGGTAGTAATACGTTGGTCGCTTTTTACAATGGCTTCAGAAGTAATTCCTTGCTGCTCTAATAAGTCAATAAAACAATTTCCTTTTGAATCGTTTCCTATAACAGAGCAGATAATTGGGTTAGCACCAAGCGATTGAATATTTAGAATAACATTTGCAGCACCCCCAAGTCTGTTTTCTCTTTTATTAACAACAACAATTGGCACCGGAGCTTCAGGAGATATTCTTGAAACATCACCCCACAAGTAGGAGTCTATCATTACGTCTCCAATTATTAATACATTCAAATTGTTGAATGCCTTAAATGTATTTATTAATTCTTGTTTTGTCAAAACTAATATAGTTTTATTGAATAGATTCAGTTAAAATGCAATATTTGATATCGGAAAAGTTTACAATTTTATCAAAATCAAATTCTAAACTTTGGTCATCTCCTTTTGTTGCAGAATAAATAATAGTACAGGCGGAAATTTCAGTATTATCAGCACTATAAGCAGTTAAAGTAATTTTACCATTAAAATTTTCTGTAAGATTAAGTTTTAATGGTATTCCATTTCTTTTCAATGTTTGTGATGTATAATCTTCAATTTTATCAATGGTAACACCTTTATCTGCAAGTTGTTGGTCTGTTTTCACGTGAATTAAGGTTAATTTATTGTCCACACCTTTTATAAAACCAGAAATACCTTTATCATCAGAAAATGTTTCTTTTGTTTTATCACTTTCTTCGATGTTCTCTCTATCATTGTTTTCATCTGAATAGCGGTCGTATTTATTACTATAATAAGAGTGATTATTATTAAAGTTTTTCCTAAAAAAATTTGCTGAGTTACGAACCGTTAGCACAATAGAAAAAACGAAAATTAGTATCGCAACAAATGTCATTACACTACCAATAATCCATTGAATTTGTTTTTTTTGAACTAAACCTAAAATAAATAAAATAATTCCAGGAAGTCCAATCAGAATAGCAATAATAAATAAAAAGAAAAGCATAATAAGTAGAGTTTAGGTTAGAAAATAAAAAACAAAATTAGTTAATTTAATGCAAAATTAGAAAAACATTAGAGAACCAAACTTACCCCTTTGTCTAAATCGAAAAGTAAATTAAGAGTGATATTCCCCTTGATTTGTATGTTGCTTTCATAAACGGCATCAATATTATAATTATTAGCAATGGTTTGTTCTTCCCAAGTTCCTTGAAAAAGAATCTCATCAATTACTTTAATTTTATAGTTTCCCTTTTTTAACAGTAAAAGTAACACTATTTGGTTCGTTTTGTTTTTTTTCTGAGGAAGTTACTACTTTCGCTCCATCCACAAAAACTTGAATTCTATTAATATAATTACAACTATCTACAATTCCTGTAAAAGTAAAGTTGATAGTTACAGAAGGTTTTTCTTTGTCAACTCCTTTTGCAGCAACATTAAAAACAATACCAGTAAATAAAAAACCAATGAATAAATATTTTAACTTCTTAGAAATAAAATTGGTAACAAATCTGCGCATAAAATTTCCCTTTTAATAAAACAATTCCATATCCAATTTTTGTTTCTGCTTTTTATAATGCTTTTTCATCCTTTTTCTGGTTGGTTTCGATTGATTTTTTTTATGTTGTTTGAATTTATTATCGTATTCCGATTGTTTATTATGATTTTTTCTGTATTCTTTCTTATTTTGACGAAATTTTTTCCATCCTATCTGCTTACGTAATTTACGTTTACCCTTTTTGAATGCTTTTTTATTTTGTTTCTCATCACTTTTAATCTTTTTCTTTTCTTGCCTATTAATCTCTTTGATATTAGATGATTGAGCATGCACAGCCACCGGACTAATTAGAAAAAAGAGAATCAGAATCTTTATAAAGAATTTCATTGGTTAAATATTGTTTTTTCAAAATTACAAAAAAATCTTAATTAACAGTTTATTTACAATATTTCCTTAATTTTACCGAATTGTCATAAGAGAAAGGAAGATGTTAATGCTAAACGAGGGGATGAGTTTCGTTGCTAATATGCTAATTTATAGGTTAAACAAGTGAACGGGTTGACAGTTGAGTGAGGATTTATTGAGAAGAAGGATTATGAACAAATAATTTGAAAGGGTGGTAATTTGAAAATAGAATACCACAAAGTAACCTTGTGGTTAAGCTTTTTAATATGATGAGAGTCACAGGCAGGAGACTTTAAAATAAGTAGCTCATTTTTTCAAAATTGGAATAGTGTTTTTTTTCTAACTTTGTAGTTTTCTCAAAAATCAAAAACAGCAGAACGATAAAATGGAAATTTCAAAACAATATTCTCCCATTCAAATTGAGGATAAATGGTATGCCTTTTGGTTGGCAAATGGCTTTTTCAAATCAACACCCGACGAACGCGAACCTTACACGATTGTAATTCCTCCACCCAATGTTACAGGAGTATTACACATGGGGCACATGCTAAATAACACCATTCAAGATGTGCTGATTCGCCGAGCCAGAATGTTGGGAAAAAACGCTTGTTGGTTACCCGGAACCGACCATGCTTCTATTGCTACCGAAGCAAAGGTGGTTAATAAATTGAAACAAGAAGGGATTAAAAAAACTGATATTTCGAGAGAAGAATTTGTGAAACATGCTTGGGAATGGACCCATAAACATGGGGGTATCATACTCGAACAGTTAAAAAAACTTGGAGCCTCTTGCGATTGGGACCGTACTAAATTTACAATGGATGCCGATTTGTCAGAATCGGTAATTGATGTTTTTATTGACCTTTTCAATAAAGGCTTAATATATCGTGGCGTTAGAATGGTAAATTGGGACCCAAAGGCTTTAACCGCCTTATCTGATGAAGAAGTTATTTATAAAGAAGTGAATTCAAAACTTTATTATATTAAATACCAGATAGAAGGTACCACTGACCAATGGATTAGCATTGCAACCACCCGTCCCGAAACCATACTTGGCGATACTGCCGTTTGTGTTCATCCCGATGACGAACGATATGCTCATTTAAAAGGCAAAATGGCAATAGTTCCTTTAATCAATCGCGCTGTTCCTGTTATTTTTGATGCGTATGTGGAAAAAGAATTTGGAACCGGTGCATTAAAAGTTACCCCTGCTCACGACATCAACGATTATAACCTCGGCATTAAACATCATCTTAAATCTATTGATATTTTTAATGACAATGGAACCCTGAACGAAAAAGCACAACTTTATATCAATGAAGATCGTTTTGAGGTGCGTAAAAAAATCTCTAAAGAGCTAACAGAAAAAGGATTTCTCTATAAAACCGAAGACATAATCAACAAAGTAGGCTTTTCTGAAAGAACTGATGCGGTAATAGAACCCAAATTATCTATGCAATGGTTTTGCAAAATGACTGAAATGGCAAAACCTGCACTCGAAGTGGTAATGAACGATACCATTAAATTTCATCCCGCTAAATTTAAAAACACTTATCGTCATTGGTTAGAAGATGTAAAAGATTGGTGCATTTCTCGTCAATTATGGTGGGGTCATCAAATACCTGCTTATTATCTTCCAAATGGAGACTTTGTTATTGCCAAAACATTAGAAGAAGCTTATCAAAAAGCATTAAAAACAGATGCTACTTTGAAAGTAGGGGATTTAAAACAAGAAGAAGATGTGCTCGATACCTGGTTTTCTTCATGGTTGTGGCCCATTTCTGTTTTCGATGGCATCAGAAATCCAGATAATAAAGATATTAAATACTACTATCCAACCAACGATTTGATTACTGCACCAGATATTCTATTCTTCTGGGTAGCAAGAATGATTATGGCTGGCTTAGAATACCACAAACAAGTTCCTTTCACCAATGTTTACCTCACAGGAATGGTTCGCGACAAACAAGGTAGAAAAATGTCGAAGCAATTGGGCAACTCTCCAGACCCTATTGAATTGATGAAAATATTTGGAGCAGATGGTGTTCGCTTTGGAATGTTGTGCAGCTCTCCAGCCGGAAACGATTTGTTGTTTGATGAAAGTTACTGCGAACAAGGACGAAACTTTAATAATAAAATTTGGAATGTATTTCGATTAGTTAAAGGATGGGAAATAAGTAACGCCATTACACAACCGCAATATGCCCAAGTATCTATAGAATGGTTTGATGCTATTTTCAATAAAACATTAGAAACCATCAACGACCATTTCAACAAATTCCGTATTTCCGAAGCCTTGATGGCGGTGTATAAATTAATTTGGGATGATTTTTGTTCCTGGTTTCTCGAAATGATTAAACCTGCTTATTTACAACCCATTGACAAAGCTACTTATGACCAAACCATCGCCTTTTTAGAAAAATTGCTTAAGGTGTTGCATCCATTTATGCCATTTATTACCGAAGAAATTTGGCATTTAATTGAAGAACGTAAGCAAAACGAGAGCATCATGATTACTCGTTTACCACAAGTGGAAAAATATAACGAAAAGGTAATTGCCTCCTTTGATTATGTAAAAGAAGTGATTATGGCTTTGCGTAATTTTAGAAAAGAAAAAAATATCCCCAACAAAGAACAAATAGCTGTTATTATTAAAAAGAACAACAACGAACAAGCCAATGTTACTTACGATAATTTGGTGGTCAAACTTTGTAATTTAAAAAGTCTTTCTTATTCGGAAAGCAAAGTGGAGGGGGCTTTTACATTTATTGTAAACACTACCGAGTTTTACATTCCGCTCGAGGAAAATATTGACAAAGAAGCAGAAATTATTAAATTAAAACAGGAATTAGCTTATAACAAAGGCTTTTTAGAATCAGTAATCAAAAAACTTTCAAACGAAAGATTTGTAAACAATGCACCTCCCAATGTATTGCAAATGGAAAGAAAAAAACAAATGGATGCAGAAGCAAAAATCTCTGTAATTGAAGCTCAATTAAGCAATTTGTTAAAATAATCTAAAAACAGAAAACATGCCACTAAAAAAAGAGATTTCCAAAATTACCACCCACGTGCTACAAGAAATGAAGCACAAAGGCGAAAAAATTGCCATGCTTACGGCTTACGATTATTCCATCGCCAGAATTTTGGACAATGCGAAAATAGACGTAATCCTTGTTGGTGATTCTGCTTCAAATGTCATGGCGGGTCATAAAACAACACTTCCTATTACTCTAAACGAAATGATTTATCATGCTTCGTCTGTGGTAAGAGCAGTTACAAGAGCTTTGGTGGTTGTAGATTTACCATTTGGCACTTATCAAGGAAACTCAAAAGAAGCCTTAGTTTCGGCCATTCGTATTATGAAAGAATCGGGAGCTGATTCTGTAAAATTAGAGGGTGGTAAAGAAATATTAGAATCTGTAGATAGAATTTTAACCGCAGGAATTCCTGTAATGGGTCATCTTGGTTTGACCCCACAATCCATTCATAAATTTGGCACTTATGCGGTGAGGGCTACCCAAAAAGAAGAAGCCGACCGATTAATCTCCGATGCTCATTTGCTCGAAAAAGCAGGTTGTTTTGCCATTGTTTTAGAAAAAATACCTTCAAAATTAGCTGCCAAAGTGAGTAAAGAAATTAAAATTCCTACCATTGGTATTGGTGCTGGTAGTAGTGTGGATGGACAAGTGCTGGTGCTGCACGATATGCTTGGAATTACGCAAGAGTTTTCTCCTCGCTTTTTAAGAAGATACCACAACCTCTACGAAGAAATTAAAGGCTCCGTTTCTGCTTATATTAAGGATGTTAAATCTGTTGATTTCCCAAACGAAAGAGAACAATACTAAGTTTGGTTTTTATGAAAAATGAAGTTCTCTTCGAAGACAATCACATTCTTGTAATCAACAAAATGCCCTCCGACATTGTGCAAGGAGATAAAACAGGAGATGTTTGTCTCGTAGATATCGCTAAAGCATATATTAAAGAAAAGTATCACAAACCAGGCGAAGTGTTTCTTGGATTGGTTCACCGCATTGACCGTCCTGTGAGCGGTGCTGTAATTCTTGCCCGTACAAGTAAAGCCTTAAGCAGACTCAACGAAATGCTCAAAAATCATGAAATCAAAAAAACCTACTGGGCGGTAGTGAAAAACAAACCTCCTCAAGAAAAAGGACATCTTGTAAATTATCTGATTAAAAACGAGCAAAAGAATAAATCTTTTGTTGTAGAACCAACACAAAAAGGTGCTTTAAAAGCAGAACTGAATTATACACAAATTGCCCAAAGTGATAACTATTATCTTTTGGAAGTGGAACTCATAACAGGGCGACACCATCAAATAAGAGCACAACTTGCAAAAATGGGTTGTCCCATTAAAGGCGATATAAAATATGGTTTCGATAGAACCAATAAAGATGCCTCTATCCATTTGCATTCAAGAAAGATAGAAATGATGCATCCTGTAAAAAAAGAACCTTTATGCATTATTGCTCCCACCCCCAATGACCCTATTTGGAATTACTTCCAAAAAACAGTTTGATAACGAGTTGCATTCAAAAACGCATTAAAAAAATAATTCCATAGATTTCTCTTTTTTACTTTTTTTAATTTAACAATCATTGAATTAAGAAGTTGTTTAAAAATAAGAATAAAGGAGAAATGAACAAAAGTCTGTTAATAAAAAAACAAAGGCTACCGGCAAAAGCCCAATGATATTTATTCACTTTGTGTTTCACCAAAAACATAAAACTATGAAACAATATCAAATAGATTTGTCCGATAACCAATGGCAAGTTATACAAAATATTTTAGATGACACAAGAAAAAGTACAGATTTTCATTCTGTTCTGGTTTGAAATAAAAAGAATATGGGGTTACTAACTTTTTCACTGCATCATATTTATAATGTGCTTTAAACAAAATAAAACTCCCATATCCATCCACATAAACTAAAATACAAAATTAGAATTATATGGATTTTTTTCAATGCAAACATACGAGTAAACAAAA
>MNXO01000150.1 GCA_001872995.1 Bacteroidetes bacterium CG2_30_32_10
TCATTTGTTGTAAAGCTTTATAACGAAGAACGTCCACACATGAGCATTGGCAATCTTTTTCCCAATCAAGTACATAAACTAAATTTAAAAACAGAAAAGTTATGGAAGAATTATTACAAAAAAAATCCTATTATTGTAAACTAATTTTAGGATTAAAATTAAATTGTAAATTTATATCAGGATTTAAGTATTAACCTGTAAACTTTTTTTAGGACGAGTCACTAGTTTACTCGTCCACCCGTCAACCCGTTAACTTGAATGCAACCATCGAATATTTCAATGTAACTTTTAATTACATGAATGTAACTATCGAATACTTCAATGTAACACTCAATTACATGAATGTAACTATCGAATACTTCAATGTAACTATCAATTACATCAGTGTAACACTCTTATGCACAAATTCAAAACCCATTCATCTTTTATACAGCATGTAAAAGAACTTATTATTATCTGTCCTTTCACTTCAGGACACACCGTACGTCAGCCCGAACGACAAGCGAGCCAGCCTCAGCTTAATCTCAACCCCTACTAGCATACTACCCCACTAATTGATAATTGCACATTGTTAATTTTCATTGCAAATCGTACGTTAATTTACATTTCACTATCGAACATCAAACAACGAGCATCATTAATTTACCCTTCATGTTTGAACATCAATCAATGAGCATTATTAATTTACACTTCAGCAACACTAATTTACTTTTCACTATCGAACATCAAGCAACGAGCAACGTTAATTTACTTTTCAGTAATACTAATTTAAATTTCATGATCGTTAATTTACTATTTATCAAAACTCTTTTACCTATCACTATCGTTCATCAGGCAACGAGCATCGTTAATTTACTTTTCATGATCGAACATCAGACAACGAGCATCGTTAATTTACATTTCATGATCGAACATCAAGCAACGAGCAACGTTAATTTACTTTTCATGAACGCTAATTTACTTTTCATGAACGCTAATTTACATTTTATCATCGTTAATTTAACTTTTACACTTTTTAACATCAAGCAACAAGCATCGTTAATTTACTTTTCATGATCGAACATCAAACAACGAGCATCGTTAATTTACTCTCCAGCAACGCCAATTTACTTTTCAAAAAATATTTTGAGAGCGTAAAATAGATTGTGTAAACTGGAGATTTATAATCTACATCGGTCTTCAAATATAATACTATCAATTACTATTATTGCTTTTGAGACATTCCAAACTTTAGTCACTTTTTTGCACTTTGCTCACTCCAAATACGCTAAGTACTTTAGGCATTCCAAACTCTAGGCACTTTTTTTTAAGACAACATTATTAAATCAATTTTAATTGTAAATTTGTGTACATCTCTTTTTTAAAGTTAAAATTTAACATGGAATAATTGATAAAAAATCTATTAATTTAAAAATGAAACACCATGAAACACAAAAATTTATTACTAACAAACGCAATACTATTTATTGCTATGTGTTCAATGTCTCAAGAAACTGGTAATTTTACCGATTCGAGAGATGGGAAAATCTACAAAACTGTTAAAATAGGCACACAAACCTGGATGGCTGAAAACTTAGCTTACAAAACGAACAAAGGTTGTGTAATATACGACAACAACCAAGACAATTTAGCCACCAACGCTTATCTATACAATTGGGAAACAGCTCAAAAGGTTTGTCCTGATGGTTGGCATTTGCCCACCGACAAAGAATGGCAAACAATGGAGTTGTATTTAGGATTGCAAAATGAAGAACTCGAGTATTCCAGAAAAAGAGGAGAAGGAATAGGTTTAAAACTTAAATCAACAACAGGATGGTACAACAATGGGAATGGGAACAACACCATTGGATTTAATGCACTCCCTTCTGGAGCCTGTCTTTTTTATGACAATTCTTTTCAATTCCTAAATGAATCTGCTTATTTCTGGACAAGTTCTCCTATGGATGTCGATGCTTGGGCACGTGTACTAAAATACGATGGATCTTATATTGACCGTTCCTTGTTTTCAAAAAACAATAGTCTCTCTGTGCGTTGTATAAAGGATTAATAAACTGTTTATTAAAAATTATATAATTTAGAAATAAATAGATTTATTGATGATAATAGCATTTATTAAATTACGTTTTATGCAAATTTTAAGAACAGCCAATGGAATAGGTCTCTTAAGATTTATATTTCTTTTAGGCTTAATTGCATTTATTGCTTTTGGTATATTTATGCTAACCGCCGAGGTGTTAAAATCTTTTTATGTTTCCGCTATTTGTATATTTATTATTACATTAATTCAAATAAAGCGTTCCGATGCACAATTTTTAAAAATTAATTTCATTCACTTTAAGTTAATTTATCTTACTGAATACCTATTGTTGATGATGCCTTTGTTTTTTTGTTTGTGTTTTCATAAACAATGGACATCAATAGTATCTGTGGTTGCTTCAACGCTTTTAATAATTAACATAGATTATAGCACCAAACGAAAAAGCCTAAATACCTTCATCCAAAGGGTAATACCTTTGGATTGTTTTGAGTGGAAAGGCGGAGTAAGAAGTACATTGGTTTTAATAATTATTGTATGGACGATTGGCTTGGTAACTTCTTTTTTTGTCGCCAGTGTTCCTGTTGCGTTATTTATATTGGGAATTTTACCCTTAAATTTTAATGAAAAAAATGAACCATTACCAATGATTCTTTCTTATGAAAGGGGTACTAATAGTTTTTTATTACATAAAATAAAGTTACAAATAGTTCTTTATACAATTCTTTGTATTCCATTAATCGCTTCATTTATTTTTTTTTTTTCAGATTTATGGTATATCCCTCTAATTGAGTTTTTTATTTTAACAACTACCCACATTTACATAATATTAACAAAATACGCTTTTTACAAACCAAATAGTAAGTCAAACGGTTCCCAGACATTTGGAGTAATTGGGGCAATGGGAATAATTATTCCAATTTTTATACCATTGGTTTGGGTATTATCCATTCGTTTTTATTTTAAAGCAAGAAAAAACTTAAATTTTTACCTGAATGATTACCATTGAAAATCTTGTAGTGTCTTACAATAAAAGGCAAAATGTCATTAATTCATTAAACCTAAAACTTTCAAAAAAAACAATACATGGAATTGTTGGATTGAATGGTGCAGGGAAATCGACTTTACTAAATGCTATTTATGGTTTAAAAAGCATTGATTCTGGTGTCATCAAAAGCGAAAATAAAAAGATGAGTAAGAAAGAAATAGCTTACCTTGTTAGTGAAAATTACTTTTACTCAAACATCACTGCTAGAGAGTACCTTGCGTTGTTTAAAAACACAAACTTTGATATTGACAAATGGAACAAGCTGTTTTTATTGCCACTTGACACTATTATTGATAATTATTCAACTGGTATGAAAAAAAAACTCGCATTTATGGTCATATTAAAGCAAGATAAACCTGTTATGATTTTAGATGAACCATTTAATGGCTTAGATATTGAAACTTGTAGAATAATTCATCAGGTTTTACTGAAGTTAAAGGAAAAGAATAAAATTATTATTATTACTTCCCATATAATCGAGACTTTAACAAATTTATGTGATTATATTCATTATTTAGAATGTGGTAAAATAAAATTTACCAAAGAGAAAGTCGATTTTAAAGAGTTTGAGAGAGAAATATTTGAATTGCTTGAGAAAAAAAACGAAGATTTAATAAAGGTTTTAACAGAATAAACTATTTTTACCAAAACAACCATTTGATGGCGACTTAAAATAAATAATTGATTATTAACTAAATGAAGAAACCATAAATTGCACTGGGATATAAAACTTTACCTAAGCATTAAATAAATGAAGGTGCAATTTTTAAATGCTGAACATGATATTATCAACGAAATTGAAAGCAAACATATACTGTAAAAAACAGTTTTATAATACGATATAATGCGAATTAATAACAAACTTGCTCTTTTGTTTCTTTTGATAGGAATATTTTCGGGTGTTACGGTTGGAGTATATTCATATTATAGTGCAAAGAAAGCATTGGTATCAAGAACTTTTGACCAATTAAAATCATTGAAAGTTGTTAAAAAAAAGCAAATAGAAGGTTTTTATGCTGACCGTATTCGTGATATCAATCTTTTTGCACAATCGGAAGATGTAAGTAAGCTTTTAACTATTATTTCAACCAATTCTAAATTTCAATCAAATGAAATTGCTCAATATGAGTATAACAGATATTTCAACCGATATATTCAATCTTGCGGCTATTATGAGCAATTTATAGTGGGTGATACATTAGGAAATATTATATTCACTGAGGTTACAGAAAGCAAACCTGATTTTAATTTTGTTTTAGATACTATTAAAAGCAAACTTCTCAAAAATGTTTTCAATAAAACCATTCTATCAAAGCAGACAATCATTCAAGATTATCAAAATGATAATGATAAACCACTAAGCTATATTGCTTCTCCCATTGAAAATAATAATGGCAAATTAATTGGAGTTATTGCCATGGAGATTTCTCTAAACAGCATCAATAAAATAATGCTGGAGAATAATAATCAAAGTGGGCTGGGTAATACAGGTGAAACCTATTTGGTTGGTAGCGATTTTCTGATGCGTAGCTGCTCTCGATTTAAAGAACAATCCGTTTTAAGCACCCATGTAAGAACTAAAGCATCAATAAACGCATTGAACAATATTGACAGTACCGAAATTATTAAAGATTACCGAAATATAAACGTTTTAAGTTCTTAAAGCCATTTAAATATCCCCGGTTTAAACTGGGCGATTATTGCAGAAATAGACTTGAATGAAGCCATGATCCCCGTTATTGCTTTTCGAAACGATATTCTTTTTTTGAGCATTATTCTGATTTTATTTATTTTGGGTTCTGCAATAATGATTGCTCGTTCTATTTCATTACCCATTATTAAATTAAGAAATGCTACTATCAAAGTTGGGGAAGGCGATTTTGAAACCAAAGTATCTATAAATTCTAAAGATGAAATAGGAGAACTTGCTGAAACATTTAATAAAACGACTTTTCGTTTGCAAACAATTACGGAAGAGCTTAAAGAAAGAGAAGAGCATTTAAGTCATTTTTATGAGGCTACGCTTGACGGCATTGTATTGCACGAAAACGGGAAAATGATATTGTTTAACAAAGCATTGGCTATTATTACTGGATATAATTCTGAAGAATTAAATAGCAAAAAAATTCAGGAACTCATCGATATTAATGAGAATCAAATAAAAGAAGAACAACAACAGGTGTTTTCTTATGAAACTTTGTGTTACAGAAAAGGAGGGAATAAGTTTCCGGTTGAAATTCAGGAACGCATGATTGATTTCAGGGGAAGAATGATAAAAGCAACGGTTATCAGAGATATTAGTGAAAGAAAAAATGTGGAAGATGAACTCAAATCAGAAAGAGAAAGTCGCTTGTCAGCATTGATTGATGGACAAGAAATGGAACGTCAGCGTTTTTCACGCGAATTGCATGATGGATTGGGTCAGGAATTGATAGCCATGAAAATGAAATATGAAAATATTATCAATCAACAATGCGGAGGAACTAAAGACAATCTTATTCTTTTATTGGAACAGTTTGATAAGGTTATTGATGAAGTAAGAAGAATATCAGAAAACCTGATGCCATCGATATTAAAAGAATTTGGTATTGATAATGCGTTGAAAAATCTAAGCAAAACTTTTACGACTTTGTCAGAAATCAAGGTTCATTATGATTCTATTGGAAACTTTGATAAAATTGATGACAAAACCAAAACGTATTTATATCGTATTTCGCAAGAAGCATTGAATAATATAGCCAAACATTCGGAAGCTACTGAAGTCAACATACAGTTAATTGAATTATCGGGCAATTTGAGATTGATTATTGAAGATAATGGGAAAGGGTTTAATTTTACTCCCAATTTTGTTAGCAAAGGAAACGGTATTTATAATATAAAAGAACGTGCGAATCTCATCAATGCTTTGATTTCAATTGATTCTGCTCCAGGCAAAGGAACGGTGATAACAATTAAAGTCAAATTAAATACTTAAACGTATGGAGAAAATAAAAGTATTGTTGGTTGACGACCATCAGATTGTTAGAGACGGAATAAAAGCATTACTGTCGGGGGTTAATGATATTGAAATTGTGGGAGAGGCATCGGATGGGAATGAAGCATTGATTAAAACAGAGAAATTGTATCCACACATCATCATCATGGATATTTCGATGCCTGAAATGTCGGGTATTGAGGTAACTAAAGCAATTACCCAAAACTATCCTCAAATTAAAGTGCTTATTCTTTCTATGTTTACAGAGGAAGATTTTATATTGAACGCTATTGAAGCTGGTATCAAAGGCTATTTACCTAAAAATACAACCCGGGAGGAATTGCTCAAAGCAATTAGAACTATTAATAGTGGTAAAGAATATTATGGTGATTTAATTTCGCAAATCATTCTCAAGAGTTATATCAACAATGCACAAAAAAAGAAGCTTCCCGAAGAGAAGGATATCAATTGTCTTTCATCACGAGAGGTTGAAATATTGAAGCTCATTGTAGAAGGTTTAAACAATCAAGAAATTGCTGATAAGTTGTTTATAAGCATACGAACAGTGGAATCGCACAAATCGCACATTATGCAAAAGCTAGAATTGAAAACTACCGTGGATATGGTGAAGTTTGCCATTAAAAACAAACTGGTTTCCCTTTAAACCCAAATTACTCAATAGGAGGCACTCAAGAGCCGAACTATTTGAGTTAGTTGGGTTTAATCCCGATTTAGAATTTGTTTCAATGATTGAAAATGATTAAATTACAAATTCTTAATCGTTTCAGCATGGCTAATGCTGAATATGGGTTAAATATTTCATTTCTCATTTTTTCTAAAGAGATAATATATTTCTCTACGTAAAACACGTAAACTAAATTCTGTGTAATTACTATTGTTTGGTATTGGTTGAATGCCGTATTTTTGGTTGGTCAATTATTAAACAATAGGGGGATAGTTTTTCTCAATTACTAAAAAGTAAATTATTCAATCGTTTATTTATTAATTAAAAAAAAGTAAATTATGTTAGACACTGGTTCAACCGGGTTTATGTTGCTTGCAACAAGTCTTGTTATGCTAATGACACCGGGATTAGCATTTTTTTATGGTGGCTTGGCTACCAAACGAAACATTTTAGGTATTATGATACAGAGTTTTGCTTCACTTGGGTGGACTACTGTATTGTGGGTAATTTTTGGTTATTCACTTTGTTTCAGTGGTGGAACTGGTGGAATAATCGGAAACTTTGACAAATCATTTTTGCAAGGAATTAGCATGGATACCCTTTGGTCTGGCAATGGTAAAATACCTGAGTTTGTATTTATTGCTTACCAAATGATGTTTGCCATTATTACTCCTGCATTGATTACTGGGGCATTTGCCAATAGAGTTACTTTTAAATCATATATGATATTTTTAACAGCTTGGCAAATCTTAGTTTATTATCCATTTGTACACATGATTTGGGGAGGTGGTTTATTGGCACAATGGGGAATTATTGATTTTGCTGGTGGTATTGTTGTTCATGCTACTGCTGGTTTTGCAGCCTTAGCTTCTGTTTTTTATGTGGGAGCTAGAGTGGTTAAAAATTCTGTGCCTAATAGTATTCCATTGGTAGCTATCGGAAGTGGCCTTTTATGGTTCGGCTGGTATGGTTTTAATGCTGGTAGCGAAGTGCAGGTGGACTACATCACCTCTTTGGCATTTTTAAATACGGATATTGCAGCATCTTTTGCAACCATTGCTTGGTTGATTGTGGAATGGACTAGAGAGCGAAAGCCAAAATTTGTGGGATTGCTTACAGGTTCTATTGCTGGTTTGGCTACAATAACGCCCTGTGCTGGATTTGTTCCATTGTGGGCATCGCCAATTATAGGAACCGCTGCCGGATTGGTTTGTTACCTCGCTGTGCAATTAAAAAACAAAATGAAATGGGATGATGCTTTGGATGTTTGGGGAGTACACGGTGTTGGTGGTGTTTTAGGAACAATTTTACTTGGTGTGTTTGCTACCAAAGCTATTAATGGTGCTGGTGCCGATGGTTTAATAACTGGCGAATCTTCTTTCTTTTTTAAAGAAGTGATTGCCGTAATTGGAGCATCTATCTATGCCTTTGTTTTTACTTATTTGATGTTGATTATCATAAATATGATTACTCCAGTAAGGGTTTCGGATGAGGTAGAAAAAGCTGGGCTGGATGAAGGCTTGCATGGTGAAAAAGCGTATGATGAAGGCGTTTTATAAAAACTTGTATTAGAATATAAAGAGAGGCTGCCTATTTAGACAGCCTTTTTTTTAAAACTATTATAGACTTTCCTTTCTATCGGCAATTAAAGATTTTTTGCCTTTGCCAAGTTTAAATTCAAAACCTATATTCATTTTTACATAGGAATATTGAGGATTATGAAAAGTATGAAAAGTGGGATTAAAATATGGATTATGACCGTCTATGTAGTCGTAAGATGTTCCTGTATATACATTATTAGCTAAAGCACCTACAAATTGTATATAAAATATTTTTCCAAATTTTATATTGATAACGGGTTCATAAACAAAGCAAAATTTATTACTAAAAGAGGATTGTCCTTTTATTCCAGCTCTTGATGTATAACCATCATTACCATCGTCTAATTGATTAGTAAAACTATAATCATACTTATTAAAATAGACAAGATTTAACTTAGAAGCAAAGCCAATACTCATTTTATTACCAATAAAAAAAAATGCGGGTTGTAGATATAATTTGTGGTAATCTGTATTAGAATTACATTCATAATAAGTACCATGAAGTCCCACTGCAGTAAATGGATCGGGTCTATATCTATAAATTTGATTATTACAATATCCATAACCACTTTGGATTTCGAAATATTTATGATGAGTGATATATTTATAATAGATACCACCCAATTCTGCACCTAAATAAAAACCTGACATTTTAGATTGATGGTAATAACTTCTATCATAAGACATTCCGCCATACAATATGCTTGCAAGTCCAAATTTATTATTCAAAATACTGTTTTGCTGCACATTTAAATTTAATCCATTGATAGCAAATTTTAGGTTTTTTTCTTTTTCATACTTAAAACAGTTAACATTGGGTGGATTTACAATAAAAGCTCTTTGAGCATCGCATGCAGAAAGAAGAATAATAATGATTAGATAGAAAATGTATTTTTTCATAGCAATTAATGATATATCATCACAAATATAACATTATATATAAAAAAACTCCAACGATCAATTTATTTAATTTTTTTTAGTTCAAGATATTTAGCATCGCACTGTTTAAAGTGATTGTATTGATTCATTGAATTTCCTTCGTTTTGAATCATCAGACTTTTGTTTTCATACTTGGCTTCACAATCGCCTTCGGGGCTTTTGCCATTAATCGCCATAAAATTCAAATAAGTATCTTTGTCTTCAACAATAATTTCTACTTTGCCCTCCACATTTCCAGATTTATAAGTTAAATCGTTCCCACTTTTTTTAATGACGATACTGATATCGCAAGAAGTTTTATCAACAATGTGGTAGGTTCCGGTATAATCAACTTCAGTATTTTTTTTGGTATCCTCCACTTTGGGGGTTTCTTTTTTTTCTGAATTTGAATTGTTGCATGAAGTAAGGTTTATGCATACGAAAGTTGCAAATAGCATTGCAATTACACTTGTTTTTTTTATCATACTTGAGATTTTAATTTGTTAATCAAATTGTTTAATTGGCAAACCAGAAAGATTCTAGAAAACTGATGCAAAAGTAATAAATTTTCTCTGAAATCCGCAGGAGCCAGCGTCACGCTGGTTCCGTTTATTTAAAGTCATCTTGACTGTTATACCAGCTCTTTCCTTTTATTAAAAAATCATTCAAAGTATTACAAAGATAAAACTTTTATTCCCTTTGCTGGGAGCAGCACAAAGTTAGCTGTAGGCACTTTTATTTCTTAGGTTTGTATCATCCTTATTACTTTTCCCAATGTTACAAGTCTCACACAATGTTTGGTAATTATTTATTTCATCTTTTCCTCCTTTTGAACGAGGAATAATGTGGTCAATATGTAATATAACATTGTCATCTGCACTTTGTCCACAAGCGACACAACGCCAATTATCTCTTTTAAATACTTGCCATCTAATTCCAGGCATTACTTTTATTCTGTTTATTGTTAATCTTTCAATCTCATCTTGTGATAAATTAATCTTATTTATTTCACTACTTATGTTTTGTGTTTTATCTATATCTTTTTGTTTCAAAATATATTCATGATAACTTTCAATATATTTTTCAAGCTGTGGTTTCTCTCCAAGTGAAATGTCTATAAATGATTGGAATATTGTAAATAGTAGTATGCATTTTTTAATCACATATTCTAATTGATTTGTTTCAATTGGGTATTGGATAGGTGTCGCTGGCATAAAAAATAAATCATATAGCTCATTTTCTAATTTCCAATTAAGTTTATTTCTAAAGTCTACAATAGGTAAACTGTTTTTTTTCCACTCAAAGTTAGGGTATATATTCACGGAATACAAAATGGTCTGAATTATTTTTTCGTTCTCAATAAGAAAATTGAAAATTTTTGTATGTGTGTCTTTACTGAAATTTTTTGGTCGATTATAGTAGAACATATGCACTAGTCCTTTCGTGTTTAATTCAATTCTTAACCAAAATGGGACTATGTTTGCTTGTTTATTCCCTTCTTTTGTTAAACCTATCCATTTATTCCACTTTCTTAAACCTGTTAAAGAAACACTTGAATGTTTATAATCAACCTTTAGATCGTTTATTCTATTTGATTTTCTAAAGTTTGGTGATTTTGCTAAAGCACAATTTTCATAATAATTTACATTATAGATGTCTATGATTCTTGATATTATTTCATTTCCTATAATTTCCAATTTTGGTAAAATTGAGTATCTAATTGCATCTGCTTTCAATTGCAAATCATCAATTAGAAAAAGTAATTTGTCGTCTTGATCAAATTTTATTTCCTCAAATTTCATAGTATACTTCTCTGTCAAAGCTTACAGCTATCGTTCATTGTAAAGACATAAACCAACGACTGAATGACAAAGGAATTTTTGCTGCATAAAGACAAAAAAGAAAAAGGAAACCCACCGCACATTCAGGCACATTTGTCTTTGCTCGACACAAAAGCCAACGCTTCGCAAATGCGAAGCATTCACGAATACCTATAAAAACAATTATGCAATGAGTAAAGCCAAAAGAGCCTTCATTATGCCAACCCACTGACAGACCGTTGATTATTCAAACACTTTTTATATTGAAAAACGAGATGTTTACAATTATTTTTATTATTTTAGCGGTTTACTTATTCTGAGAAAATGAATAGAATAAAAGAAGTACTTGAAGAGAAAGGAATAAAGCAAACTTGGTTGGCTGAACAACTAAATAAAAGCTATAATATGGTGAATGGGTATGTACAAAACAGACAGCAACCACGTATTGAAGTGCTTTACGACATAGCTAAAATACTTGGCGTGAACGCAAAAGACCTATTGACTGACAACGATATTAAAAAGGACAACTAATGAGTAAAGAACAAAAAATTACGACCGACATAAAAGTGCCGAACAAGGATTTGGAAGCATTGAGAATAAATTTTCCGCATTGCTTTGACAAAGACGGTAATTTTCAATTAGAGAAATTTAAAAGCAACCTGACCGAAAAAGAAATCAATTTTTCAACGGAAAGTTACGGATTAGATTGGTTAGGCAAAAGCTATGCAAGGCTTTTGGCAAGCGACCCTGCAACCACCTTGCTGAAAGCAGACCAAACCCACAACAGCAAACCTGAAAATGCCAACTCTGAAAACTTGCTTATAAAAGGCGACAACTTGGAAGTGCTTAAACACCTTGCCAATGCCTATTATGAACAAATAAAAATGATTTACATAGACCCACCTTACAATACAGGTAGCGATGGCTTTACTTATCAAGATGACAGAAAATTTACAGTTAAAGAATTACAACAGTTAATTGGCATTGATGAAGAAAAAGCCAAACGCATTTTAGATTTTACACAAGCTAAAAGCAACTCCCACTCCGCTTGGCTTACTTTTATGTATCCGAGACTTTATTTAGCAAAACAACTTCTAACAGATGATGGTGTCATTTTCGTTTCAATAGATGAAAGCGAAGTTGCACAACTACAAATTTTATTAGATGAAATTTTTGGTGAAGAAAATTTTATAGCATTAGCACCACGAAAAACTGGTGCAGGTTCAGCAGCTACTCGTTCTGAATCAGAACTAAGGAAAC
>MNXO01000095.1 GCA_001872995.1 Bacteroidetes bacterium CG2_30_32_10
TAATTCTTGCAAATTTTAGCAATACGAGTACTACTTATACTCAAACCAACTTTGATAATTATATGAATCAAGCCAATTATAATGGTATTGGTAGTTTTAAAGATTTTTATTTGCAGAATTCTTACAATCTATTAACTGTGAATACTACGGTAACCATATGGGTTGCTGTTCTAAATACACACAACTACTATGGACCGGAAGCTAAATGGGGCGAATTTGTTAGAGATGCTGTTAATGCTGCTGATGCTGCCGGTGTTGATTTTTCTCAATTTGATAACGATGGGAATGGTCAAGTAGATGGAATTGCGGTGATACATCAAGGACAAGGGCAAGAGGAAACATCAAATACAAATGATATTTGGTCTCATAGCTCAAGTTTATCTTATAGTTATCCAGGGTTTTCTAAAGATGGAAAATTAATTACCAATTATACTTGTCAACCCGAAAAAAGTTATTCTGGAATGTCAACCGTTGGAGTTATGTGTCACGAATTCGGTCATAACCTTGGTGCTCCTGATTTTTATGATACTAATTACGGTACCGGTGGCTCTTATGTTGGTACAGGTCGTTGGGATTTGATGGCTGATGGCTCTTGGAATCAAAATGGAGCAAAACCTGCTTGCCATAATGCATGGACCAAAGCATTCTATACTTGGATTACCCCTACCTTAATTACTACTACTGGAACTAAAACACTTAGAAATGCAGAAACCTATCAAGATGCTTTTATGTTCATTACTCCTTCTACCAATGAATATTATTTAATGGAAAATCGCCAAAAAATTGGATTTGATAATACCACTAGTTTTCCAGGACATGGCATGATTATTTATCACGTAGATGGCAATTATATTACCTCTCACATGAGTGCTGTTAATGCTGGAAGTCATCAAGGAATGTATCCTGTTTGTGCCAGTTCTGCTTATAGTCCTTCCAATTATCCAACACCCACTGCAACTCAATATGGCTCAATTAATTCAGCTGGTTGCCCTTATCCTGGAACAACCAGTAAAACTCAATTCACAGATGCTACTACTCCTTGGGCGAAATCATGGGCAAATGCTTTATCAAATACCCCTATTAATACGATTGCAGAAGCTTCTCAAATTATTACTTTTAATGTTCAAGCTGTTGGTGGTGTTGCTCCTGTGGTAGATTTTATGACGGGTGGTTCAACAACCATCAATGCTGGTGGTTCCGTTGATTTTTACGATAACTCTTCTAATAATCCTACTGCTTGGTCATGGACTTTTAATGGTGGAACACCAGGTACTTCTACCATTCAATATCCTCCTAGTATTACATATAGCACTGGAGGCAGTTATGATGTAACTCTATTTGCTTCAAATCCTTATGGTAATAACACTTTAACTAAACCTGGCTATATTACTGTTCTTCCTGTGGGTATTAGCAATTTTTCTATGGAAAAATACATTAATATATTTCCAAATCCAAGTAATGGCGTTTTTAATTTACATATTTTTACCCCAGAAAAGGAAAATATTAACATCACTATTAGCAATGTTTTAGGGTTGAACGTTTATAAAACAAGTATTGTAAAACAACCTGAAGATTACACTGCTACAATAGATTTATCTAATTTATCAAATGGATTATATTTTATCTCTTTTAATAACAGCAAAGAAATTGTTACAAAGAGTTTATTAATTCAAAAATAACACATTCACTTAAAATAAGGGAGTAAGGCATCGCCTTACTCCCTTATTTTATTCATATTAATAAATAAGTTAAGTTATAAAAATGAGAAAATATTCCTTTGCATTTGTAATGGCTATTTGTTGTATAATGGTTACTACTTTAAATGCACAAATCAACGAAGGTGGTACGCCTCCTAGTTTCATTACCAAAAATCTCAATCAAATCCCTTTTGTTACAATGCCTTCTATTGATTTAGTGAGGTTGCAAGCAGAAGATGCCATTAATGATTTGAACAAATCAATTCCTTATCGCTTTGGTGAAAACTTATATACCAGTTTAAACCCAAGTAATTCTGGGGTATGGGATAAGCTATCAGACGGAAGCAATATTTGGAGAATGGGTATTCATTGCAAAGATGCAGCATCTATAAATCTTTGTTTTGATAAATATAAACTTCCTCAAGGAGCTAAACTTTATATTTATAATGAACAAAAAAGCTTTGTTATCGGAGCTTTTACTGATTATAACAATCAGGAAGATGGTATGTTTGCTACAACCATAATTCCTAGTTCATCAATAATAATTGAATATTATGAACCTAAAGATGCTGAATTTAAAGGAGAATTAAATCTTTGGAGAGTATCTCATGGTTATAGAGGACCATATTCTAATGAAAAAAGTTTTGGAAATTCGGGACTTTGCGAAAAAAATGTAGTATGTCCCGAAGCTACTGGATGGGAAGATCAAATAAAAGGTGAATGCGTAATTATTGCAGGCGGCACAGAACTTTGTTCAGGCACTTTAATAAATAACACTTCCAATAATGGAACACCTTATATTTTAACTGCAAACCATTGTTGGGATGCTGCTCAAAATCCTTCTAATTGGGTGTTTTGGTTTAATTGGAAAAGTGCTACCTGTGCCAATCCATCTATCAATCCTCCTCACCAAGATGTAAGTGGGGCTGTATTAAAAGCCAAAAATGCTGCTTCAGATTTTTGCTTAGTGCAAATGAATAGTACACCACCCGCAGGCTATAATCTTTATTATGTTGGTTGGAGTCGTTCTACGACTCCTTCTACTTCGGCTTACTGCATTCACCACCCTTCTATTGATATTATGAAGTTTTCTCGTTCGCTTGGTTTAAGAGATACTGTTGCTTATGGCAAAACTTCATGGAAAGCCAGATGGGCTTATGGACAAGTTACAGAACCTGGTTCGTCTGGTTCTGCTATTTACGACCAAAATCATCGTTTAGTTGGGCAATTATACGGAGGACCTTCTTCTTGCTCTGCTCCAGCTGCTGATATGTGGGATGTTTTTGGAAAATTTGATGTTTCTTGGGAAGGTGGCGGCTCTTCTGCTACTCGTTTGAAAGATTGGCTCGACCCAACTAATACTAATGTTACTACCTTAGATGGCTATGATCCAAATGTGCCCACTCTTGCTGTAGATGCTCAATTATTATCAATTCTTATTCCTGCAGATAGTTATTGTTCTGGTGATCATTTAAATGTTCAACCTAATGTTATTATTAAAAATAAAGGAATTAATAATTTAATGAACGCCAATATTACTTATTGGATTGATGGATTAAATCCTGTTTCTCAACCATGGTCAGGAACCCTAACAACAGGGCAAACTATAGATGTTACATTTCCTGACATCACGCTAACATCTGGCAATCATACTTTCTCTTCCAAAATAAATTTAGCGGGAGATTTAAATCATTCTAATGATAGTATTGGAAAATCTTATTCAGTAAATGGTGGAACTTCACTTCCTTTTATAGAAGGGTTTGAAGGTGGAGCAAGACCAAATTGCTGGACAGAAGAAGTAGGTCCTCCAGCTTGGCAATTTATTACAGGTAATGGGAGTAGCAATCCTTCTAATGCGCATACTGGCACAAAAAATGCTTGTTTAAAAGACATTACTTCTGCTTCCAACAAAAACAAACTAATGCTTCCAATGATTGATTTGACTATTTGCAATAATCCACGAATTACTTTTTGGCATACACAATCAGTTTGGGGTTCCGACCAAGATATTCTTACTGTTTATTATAAATCTTCTATAAGTGGAACTTGGACCCCATTGCAACAATATACTAGTAGTATTTCTACATGGACCTTAGAAACAATTAATCTTCCTAATGCAAGCAATAATTATTATATTGCTTTTGAAGGAGATGCAAAATATGGTTATGGCGTATGTATTGATGATATTACTGTTACTGGTGATCATATTGGTATTGATGAACTAACCTTTAACTCTCGTGTAAATGTTTATCCAAATCCTAATAATGGGAATTTTACTATTGAAATAAACTCAAAAACACCAGAAATTATATCTATCAAAGTATTTGACTTGCTTGGCACAATGGTTTACGAAAACAATAATATTGTTAATAGTAGCAATTATACCAATACGATAGATTTGTCTTTTCTTTCTAATGGGATTTATTATCTTAAAGTACAAGGTGATTATAAAAATATTACTAAGAAAATAATAATTAAAAAATAATTGTGAACAAGGTTTTATTCAAAAGCTCCATAATACGGGGCTTTTGTTTTTATACAACAATATTTTTTTTAATAATTATCACTAATGTCCGATTAAATTTCACATTTTAATAATGTCGAACCTACGGCACTTTGCTGATTTTCGTAATCTCTTATTCTACCATAATTATGCACCGATGGTGCTTTCTTCAGCCTCGTTAGAGGCGACATTATGGTAGAAATAAAGATTAATTTTTCAAATAAAGCCCCGTAGTGGGCGACATTTTGAAAAAGCATTGAAAATAGACATAAGCCGTATCGTTTGAAATATTTTTATCAGACAATAGTAAATAATTATATTGATTTCAATAAAATTATATTGATTAATTCACGTTTATTTTCTGTAATATTGCATTTAATAAAAAAAAACTTTTCTAATGTCGTTTGATAGAATCAAAGTAGCAGTTGTAATTCTTAATTGGAACGGGAAAAAGTTTCTTGAAAAATTTTTACCTTCTGTAGTAAAATACAGCCAAAACGACGCTTCTATTATTGTTGGAGACAATAAATCATCAGATGATTCAATTAGTTATTTAAAACAAGCATTTCCCGAAATAAGAATAATTGAAAATAGCGAAAATGGTGGTTTTGCCAAAGGTTATAATGACGCATTGGCACAAGTTGATGCCGAATATTATATCTTGCTCAATTCTGATATTGAAGTAACTGAGAACTGGATAAAACCTGTCATTGATTTAATGGAATCAGACCCCAATATTGCGGTTTGCCAACCTAAAATTAGATCCTACAGCGAACCAAAAATGTTTGAATATGCTGGTGCTGCAGGTGGTTTTATTGATAAATATGGCTATCCATTTTGCAGAGGAAGATTATTTCAATCAATGGAAGAAGATATTGGGCAATACAACGATGTAGTTGATGTTTTTTGGGCAACAGGGGCTTGTATGTTTGTAAAAGCTGCTATTTATCATAAATTTGGCGGCTTAGACAACGATTTTTTTGCCCACATGGAAGAAATTGATTTTTGCTGGCGTTTAAAAAACAATGATTTTAGAATTGTTTATTGTCCCGATTCTATAGTTTTTCATGTTGGTGGTGGCACCTTGCCAAAGATAAGTTGGAGAAAAACGTATTTAAATTTTAGAAATAACTTCACTTTACTATATAAGAATCTCCCTTCCAATCAGATTTTCAAAGTTTTTCTGCTGAGATTGCCCCTTGATGGCATTGCCTCTATTAAGTTTTTATTTGATGGTGGTTTTAAAGACTTTTTTGCAGTAGCAAAAGCTCATTTTGCTTTTTATGTTTCTATACCTAAACAATTTAAAAAACGTAAATCTATTAAACATAAACAAGTAAAGGAAATGTATATGGGCAACATTGTTTTTGATTATTTTCTTAAAAAGAAAAAAACATTTAAAGACCTTTCCCAAAATAAATTCTCTTGATTACCTTTTCTCGCTGTTTTTAAGACTCTCAATTGCCAGACGATAAGAATCTAAACCAAATCCAACTATAACACCTCTGCATTTTGATGATAATAAAGAATTTTGTCGAACTACTTCGCGCGCAAAAATATTAGAAATATGCACTTCGATAACTGGAGTAGTAACAGAGGCAATGGCATCAGCAATTGCAATAGATGTATGAGAATAACCCCCAGCATTTAGTATAATTCCATCAAAAGTAAATCCTGTTTCGTGAATTTTATTAATGATTTCTCCTTCAATATTACTCTGAAAATAAATAATTTTAATGTCAGGAAATAAAATAGTAAGTTCTTTTAGATACTCATCAAAGGAAACTGAGCCATAAATTTCTGGCTCTCTTGTTCCTATGAGGTTTAAATTTGGACCATTAATGATTATTAGCTTCATTTATAAAGAATGCAAAATCATTTTTTATTGTTGTCTTTGGGTTTATTGGTTTCTAATTTCACAAATTCTCCAGAAACCTTAAAATACAATTCTATCTTTTCTTTTTTCTTGGCAATATTCACTGCATACAACTTTTCTGAAGAAGGATAAACTTCTTCTAACTCAACTTCTTTAATTTTATATTTAGGATAATAGGTTGCTATGTATGTTTTTATAGTTTGTGGCGTATATTCTAAAGGAATTTCCCACGAAGTTTCTTTCCATTCGCCTTTATCAGAATAAAGGGCTTCGGTATTTACTTCTTTATTAATAAATGAAACTTCATAAGTATCGTTTACTTTTGTCCATTTGGCATTGCTTGCATCTGGAAATTTAATTTTAAAGTTTGATTGAACAGCAAGAGGAAGCTCTGTTGGTTGAACTGTTTGGGCTGATAAATAAATAAACCCTAAAAAGAGAATTGTAAAAAAACTAATTATTTTTTTCATAGTTATGAATTTTTTTTACAAAGTTATAATATATTACAAAATAATAGCAATACTATAAAAAAGTATAAACTTTAAAACTTATAAGAAAGTCCTAAACCAAATACTTCTTTGAACTGTGTTCGAGCTCCTTCTCCTATCTGCGTATTTACTCCATTAATATCTTTCATAATAGGGATTTTTGTATCATCATCATATATAAGAGAAGTAGCAATGTTTGCAGTAATATAATTATTAATTTTGAATGCCAACATCGCATCCCAATTAACATCAATGTTTTGGGGATTATGAGCATAATTGCTAAACAAATCTAATTTAGTGGAAAAAGAAACATTTTGTATGATATCCTTTTTAAAAGCGACAGTAATGTATGCACCAAATTCTTCTCTATGTGTTTTGCCTGAATCAACTCCATAAGCACCAGCATCGGCAAGTTTTTGCCCGTTAACAATGGTAATTTTGCCCGTTGCAGGCGAAAAATACAAAGAAAAAAAATCATTTGGTTTATAATCCATACCCAACGATAATAAGATGTATGCAGGAGCTGCAAATTTAGAAACCACAACACTATCATTTGGATAGCTGTAGCCATCAGCAAACTGGCTTTTAAAATTAATCAATGCAGAGTAATACCAATTGTTGATAGCCAAATGCCCGTATTTAGAGTTCAAGTCAATTTTATCATCGCTCTTTCTAAGATTAGCTTTACCGATTTTGGTCATTCCATAAGCCATATCCAAAGTGTTATCCCAAGAAGTTTTTTCTTTTTGATAATTAGCAAATAAATTAACAAAAGCGCTTGCTGAAATGCTGTTTTCTCCACCCGCAGCCCAATTACTTAAACTAACTTGGTTGAAATTGAGTGAACCTACACCGCCTTTCTTCCACAACTTAGTAGTATCGATAGTTTGTGCATAATTTATATTAAAAAATAAGCACACCAATAACAAAATAAAAAATCTTTTCATAATTTTTTAATACTAAAAGGTTTAGATTAACTATTTTTTTAATAAATCTCTTATTTCAGTAAGAAGCACTTCCGATTTTGGTGGTTCTGCAGGTGTAGCAGGTTTTTCTTGTTTGCGTTTCATTTTATTCATTCCTTTTATGATTAGAAATAAAGCAAATGCAATAATAATGAAATCAATAAAAGTTTGTATAAAATTTCCTATATTAATTGTAACGGCTGGAATAGTTTTGCCAACATTATTTACATAACCATCTAATAAGGTGAATTTTAGGTCAGTAAAATTTAAACCGCCAATGATATAACCAATTGGTGGCATTAATATATCGCTTACCAATGAAGATATGATTTTTCCAAATGCACCACCTATAATGATACCTACTGCCAAATCAACAACGCTTCCTTTTGAAGCAAATTCCTTAAATTCTTTAATGACTCCCATGTCTTTTTTTTTGTTAAATGAATATTTTATAGCAAATTTAATATTAATAAGTGAAAAAACAATTTTTTTAAATACACTTAAAATTCAATAAACGATTTATTGAACAATAGCAATGACTACCACATTATTTAATTAATATTTTTTTGAATAATTATATGATTAAATATTATATTTTGTAACTTCGCAAACTTATTGTTTTTTATTAAAACCCCTGAAATTCAGGGAATTATTATATTAAAATGATTATAATTTATGGAAAAGAAAAATTTTATTACCTGTGATGGTAATTATGCCGCAGCGCATATTGCATACATGTTTAGTGAAGTAGCTGCAATTTATCCTATTACACCTTCTTCAACAATGGCAGAATATGTTGATGAATGGGCTGCTTTTGGAAAAAAGAACATTTTTGGAGAAACAGTTAAAGTAGTTGAAATGCAATCAGAAGGCGGAGCTGCTGGTGCAGTGCATGGTTCTTTACAAGCAGGTGCTTTAACATCCACTTTTACTTCTTCACAAGGCTTGTTATTGATGATTCCTAACATGTATAAAATTGCCGGTGAATTATTGCCAGGTGTATTTCATGTTGCAGCCAGAAGTTTAGCAGCACAGGCTTTATCAATTTTTGGAGACCATAGCGATGTGATGGCTACCCGTCAAACTGGTTTTGCTATGTTAGCAACTGGTAGTGTTCAAGAAATTATGGATTTAGGTGGCGTTGCTCATCTAGCAACTCTTAAAACAAGGATCCCTTTCCTGCATTTTTTTGATGGTTTTAGAACTTCTCACGAAATTCAAAAAGTGGAAGCCCCTTCTACCGAACAAATGGCTTCTTTGCTCGATTTCAAAGCTGTTCAATCCTTCCGCGATAGGTCTTTAAATCCTGAACATCCTTTTACAAGAGGTACTGCTCAAAATCCTGATATCTATTTTCAAACTCGTGAAGCTGCTAATAAATTCTATGATGCTGTTCCTGATGTGGTGGAAGATTATATGCAACAACTATCTAAAGTAACAGGTAGAGAATATCATCCTTTTACTTATTATGGTCCTAAAGATGCTGAAAATATTATTGTTGCAATGGGTTCTGTTACTGAAACCATTAAAGAAGTTATTGACTATTTAGAATCTAAAGGCGAAAAATTAGGTTTAATTTCTGTACATCTTTACAGACCTTTCTCAGCCAAATATTTGCTTAAAGTATTGCCCAAATCTGTTAAAAAAATATGTGTACTTGACCGTACCAAAGAAATTGGTGCCAATGGCGACCCATTATATTTGGATGTAAAAGACATTTTCTATGGAATGCCTAATGCTCCTATTATTGTTGGTGGTAGATATGGTTTAAGCTCTAAAGATACTACTCCATCGCAAATTCTTGCCATCAATGAAAATATCAAAACAAAAGCACCAAAGAACCAATTTACTATTGGAATTGTTGATGATGTTACAAATACATCTTTACCTCAATTACCTGAAGTAAGTGTTTCTACAAAAGGCAC
The DNA here is from genome assembly GCA_001872995.1 of Bacteroidetes bacterium CG2_30_32_10. Lineage (GTDB taxonomy): Bacteria > Bacteroidota > Bacteroidia > Bacteroidales > CG2-30-32-10 > CG2-30-32-10. The sequence continues at coordinate 9,455 of MNXO01000095.1, forward strand.
TTACGAAGCTAAGTTTTATGGATTAGGTGCTGATGGCACAGTAGGTGCTAATAAAAACTCCATCAAAATTATTGGTGAATCTACCGATAAATATTGTCAAGCTTACTTTGCTTATGATTCAAAAAAATCGGGCGGTATTACCGTTTCTCACCTTCGTTTTGGCGATAATCCAATTCGTTCGCCTTATTTAGTAAATACTCCAGACTTTGTTGCTTGTCACGTTTCTTCTTATTTGGATAAATATGATATGCTCAAAGGACTGAAAAAAGGAGGAACTTTCTTATTTAATAGCATTTGGGATAGCGAAGAAACTAAAAAACGTTTGCCAGATAATATGAAAAAATATCTTGCAGAAAACGATATTAAATTATACACAATTAATGCTACAGCTATTGCTGAAGAAATTGGATTAGGTAATCGTACCAATACCATCATGCAAGCTGCTTTCTTTAAAGTTGCCAATGTAATCCCTTATGAATTGGCTGTTACCAATATGAAAAAAGCCATATACAAATCTTATGGCAAAAAGGGAGAAGATATTGTGAACATGAATTATGCTGCGGTGGACAAAGGTGGTGAAGTAATTCAAATTCCCGTTCCTGCAGAATGGAAAAATATTACAATTAAACCTAAAACAGACACCCGCAATATTCCTGATTTCATTAAAAATGTGATGGAACCAATCAATGCACAAAAAGGAGATGACCTACCTGTAAGTGCATTCTTGGGTCGCGAAGATGGAACATTCCCAGCCGGCACTACCGAATATGAAAAAAGAGGTATTGCAGTGAATGTTCCCGAATGGATCCCAGAAAACTGTATTCAATGTAATCAATGCTCCTATGTTTGCCCTCACGCAGCTATTCGTCCTTTCTTATTAACTGAAGAAGAAATGAAAAAAGTTCCTGCAAATACCAAAACATTGAAAGCTACAGGAAAAGAATTGGAAGGTTTACAATTCAAAATTCAAGTGAGTGTGCTCGATTGTACTGGTTGTGGTAATTGTGCAGATGTTTGTCCTGCCAAGACAAAAGCATTAGTGATGAAACCTCTTGGGGAACAAACTGCTGAAATTGAAAGATACAGCTATATGTCAAACAAAGTTACTTACAAAGATAACTTGATTGATAAATTTAAAACATTTAAAAATAGCCAATTTGCTCAACCGTTGTTCGAGTTTTCTGGCGCTTGTGCTGGTTGTGGCGAAACTCCTTATATCAAATTGATTACTCAGTTATTTGGTGAACGAATGATGGTTGCCAATGCAACTGGTTGTTCTTCCATTTATGGTGGTTCTGCTCCTTCAACTCCTTATTGTGCAAGTAAACGCAATGGTTTTGGACCAGCTTGGGCTAATTCTTTATTCGAAGATAATGCAGAATACGGTTTAGGAATGGCTACTGCTATTGATAAAATGAGAGAAAGAATTGCTCGATTGATGAATGAGGCTATCAATGGCAATGTTTCTTCTGAAATGAAAGCAGCCTTTAAAGAATGGTTGGATGGAAAAGACGATACAGATAAATCTCTTGCTGCTTCCGAAAAAGTATTAAAACTAATCACTAATTCAAATGACCCTATTGCTAAACAAATATTTGACTGCAAACAATTTTTAGTTAAAAAATCTATGTGGATTTTTGGTGGCGATGGTTGGGCTTATGATATTGGTTATGGTGGTTTAGACCATGTGCTTGCCTCTGGTGAAAACGTAAATGTGCTTGTTTTAGATACCGAAGTATATTCTAACACTGGTGGACAGTCTTCAAAATCAACTCCAATTGGTGCTGTTGCTAAATTTGCTGCATCTGGCAAAAGAGTTCGCAAAAAAGATTTGGGGATGATGGCAATGTCTTATGGTTATGTTTATGTTGCTCAAGTTGCAATGGGAGCAAATCAAAGTCAATATTTCAGAGTATTAAAAGAAGCCGAAGCATTTAATGGTCCTTCTATTATTATTGCTTATGCTCCTTGTATCAACCACGGCTTGCGTGCTGGTATGGGAAAAACACAAGCAGAAGCCAATCTTGCAGTTGAAAGTGGATATTGGCATTTGTATCGCTACAATCCAACATTGGCAGAAGAAGGAAAAAATCCTTTTACTTTAGATTCGAAAGAACCTAAATGGGAAGAGTTCCAAAATTTCTTAAACTCTGAAGTGCGTTATTCTTCTCTCAAGAAATCCTTCCCTAAAGAAGCTGAAGAATTATTTAAAGCTGCCGAAACCAATGCAAAATGGCGTTTTGATAGCTACAAACGTTTGGCTGCAATGGATTACACCAAAAAGTAAATAATATTTACTGAAAATAAAAAAGCTATTGATTTTGTTGGTTATGTTTTAGAATAATGTAGAAATTTATTATCTTTGCAAAATAAAAAGAATAAATATGGATTTACGAAATATCATAAAAACATTAACCCAGAATGAAAAAGCAGAATTAGCACTGATGCTTAATCAGGAATTAAAAGCACCAACTACTGATTTTTTTCTATCTTTATTAAATTCAGATCAAAAAATACTTTGCCCGCATTGTAAAAGCAATGATATATATGG
>MNXO01000023.1 GCA_001872995.1 Bacteroidetes bacterium CG2_30_32_10
GTCGTCCCAACTAACAAAACCATTTTTTAAAGAAGGTGCAAAAGCAATGTATGTGAGAATAATCGCAAGACCAATAAAAAGGAAATAAATCCATTTGCTAACAGGAGGTTTAACTTGTTTTGCTAAAGGTTTTTGGTTTTTAACCTTGATAGATTTACTGTTTTTATTGGCTATTTTTGCCATATTTAACTCAATGTTTTATCAAAAAAGAGGTCAATTTAAAATGCAAAGTTAGACAATATTAAAAAGTTTTATCATATTTTACAAACTTTGGTTAATTTTGTCGTCAAATTGAAAAACAAATAATGGGCAGAATTTTAGCAATTGATTTTGGCACAAAACGGATTGGCATTGCTGTAACCGATGAAAGCAAAATTATTGCTAATGCTTTAACTACAATTGCTAACAAAGATGCGATTCCTTTCTTAAAAGAATATCTTTCAAAGGAAGTTGTAGAATGCTTTGTAATTGGAGAGCCAAAGCAAATGAATAATCAAGAATCCGAATCTGCAAAATTTGTGGAGGTGTTTATTAAATTATTAATTAAAAATTTTCCAAACGTACCCATAGAGCGGATAGACGAAAGATATACTTCTAAAATGGCTTTTCAAACAATGATTGATTCGGGAATAAACAAAAAACACAGGCAGGATAAATCGTTGATAGATAAAATTAGTGCAACCATTATTCTTCAATCATATATGGAAAAGAAAGTTTAATAAAAACAAGATTAGAAATGATATTGCCAATTGTATCTTATGGTAATGCAGTATTAAAAACTGTAGCAAAAGAAATTGATAAAGATTATCCAAATTTATCAGAACTTATCGACAATATGTTTGAAACAATGTACACTGCTTCTGGAGTAGGACTAGCTGCTCCGCAAGTAGGCATATCTATCAGGCTTTTCATTGTTGATGCCTCTGATTTCAAAAAAGAATATCCAGATTCTGAAGATTTTAAAAAGGTTTTTATAAATCCCAAAATCATTGAAGAATCGGGAGAAGCTTGGTTGTTTAATGAAGGCTGTTTGAGTTTTCCTACACTACGCGAAGATGTGAAACGAAAACCTAATATTAAGATTGAATATTATGATGAATCATTTGCCTTTCATTCTGAAGAATTTAGTGGAATGAATGCACGAATTATTCAACACGAATACGATCATGTGAATGGAATAGTCTTTGTTGATAGATTAAGCCAGCTCAAGAAACAACTTATCAAACGGAAATTGAACAATATCGCTAATGGCGATGTTGAAATACATTATAAAATGAAATTTGCCAATAAAAAGAAAAAACAATAACCTAAAATAAACAATATTATGAAACATTTACAAAAATTAATGCTAGTAGTTATCAGTATTACTATGCTTTTCGCATGTGGAAAATCGAAAGAAAAAACTACTGCTAAAATTCAAGATTTAGAAAAGCAACTTTATGCAACCAATGTAGGTCCAATTGATTCTACCAAAGCCAATGAGATGATATCCTTGTATCTTGAGTTTGAAAAGAATTTTTCTAACGATACGGCTGCTGCTGAATATTTATATAGAGCTGCAAGTTTGTCGATGAATACTGGCAAACCTCTTAAATCAGTGGAGTATCTTAACAATATTATTACCAAATATCCAACTTATAAAAAAATTGCAAGCTGCTATTTTTTAAAGGGTTTTGTTTATGATTACCATTTAAAAGACATTACTAATGCCCGCAAGGCATACCAAGAATTTTTAACCAAATATCCTAAAGATGATTTGGCTGATGATGCTCAAATTTCTCTTAATAATCTTGGTAAAAGCGATGAACAAATTATTAAAGAATTTGAAGAAAAACAACATCAAGATTCATTGCTAATGAATAAGAAGTAAAATTAGACTTATTTACGTTTTGAATATTACCTATCAGGAGCGATGTGCTTTTTAAAGCACATCGCTCCTGTTTTTACTACAAATGATTATAAGATTCAAATTTGATAAAAAAATCATCAACAAATATAGGTTTTGCTTGGTCGTTCCAAATAAATATTTTAAATATCGCATTGTTGACAGCGTTTTTGGGAAGATTGAAACGGTTATTGTAAATGATTTTTCCCCATTGACCAAATGTTTTAATATCCTTAGTTATATCTTTGCCAAGCCATTGAAGCGATTTGCCGTCTATTGTTTCTAGTGATACTACAATTTTAGCATCTATCTTTTCTGATAGGAAAGCACTACAAGAAACAGAAACTTCAACCCAAAAAGTAGAGTCATTTGCCAATTCTTTAAGCGGTTTAACAAGTGTAACTGAATAACCGCCTCCATTAATAAGATTTGAACGTTTGCCTGACTGGGCTTTATCATTAACCAAAGATAAAGGATTTATATTCCACCCTTTTAGGCTATCAACTTCCATATCGTAGTTTACATTAACTTCTTTTTCTTTTATTAAAAGCACTTTTCTATCTATTACCTTATATAATTTCATATTTTGTGTACTATCTTCAAGTGCATATTTTTGTTTCTCAAACTCACGAATGAATAAGGGCACGCTATCTTTTTTAATGCTTGTTACATAAGTAGTATAATCGTTTATAAGCACATAAATACTTTCATCACCATTTAATTGCATATTCTTAATATCATAATAACTGATAAAACGAGTGTTTAAGGTATCGTATTGCATATAATAATCGGAAATCCTTTTTAACACCAAATCGGTAAAAACTATATTCTTACTTTGGCTTTTAAAAAAATGTTTTTTTACCATTGGATTAATATCCCTGAAACACATTGCACTTTCTTCGAACATCCTTGTAATTGGCAATATCAAAAGTGAAGCAATAAAAAGGAAAAGTAAAGATTTTTGTAAGCCCTTTCCTACCTCAGTTTTAACAAAAGTACGAATCAAACAGATTATTGTAAAAGGAATAAAGAAGTATATTGCTGTAAAAAATCCTTGAAAAATGGCAATAAAAGTCATTATAAATGCCAAAAGTGGAATTGAATAGCGTCCTTCGCGATTAATAAAATATTTTTCAACGTAAGGAGCAAATGCAACAGCCATTAAAGGAATTACATACAAATAATGCCTTACATCCACACACATTGGCACATAAGCTTTAAAATTGATAGTCATAAAATTTGCTGCTACAAGGGTAACCATAGCAACTACTACCAGAAAAGAATTTTCATCCTTCATTTTCAAAAAGTCTCTGAAATTTTTTACGCTAATTGCTGGAATTAGGAATACAATCCCAAGGAGCATTACTTGACCAATCATTTCAAACCAATATTTAAACGTAATGCGAGACAAGACTTCGCCTATAGGGAGCAAATCATAGCTGCAAGGATTGACGTAACTATTGATAGCAATGGCATCAAATCGCATCCAAATATTTCCTGTTTTTATTTTTATTATAATAAAATAAAACAACAACATTGCACCTCCTATGAGGATGGAATAAATCCAAAATTTAAAATTTCTTTTCTGAATAAAATCATATATTGCAACAAATAGAAGCACAGGAGCAATAAGCAAGACAGTCTCTTTGGTGAGAAATCCCATCAGCAAAAACCCAGAAAAAAAGAATGCATGTAGGAAAGTAAATTTCTGAACATAATCAAAACGATAGCTCCAATAACTAGCTATTGCTCCAAAAACCGCTAAGGCAATATATAAATCGGGCATTATTTTGTCAGAATAAAACAAAGACCATTGGTTGAGTGCAAATAATGACATAGCAATAACGGAAATCCAAACAGATTTTTTTCTAGTCATCCAAAAAACAAGAAATAGCGTTAAAATAGAAACCAACAAAGATGGAATAGCTGATGCAAAATCACCCATACCAAACAAATAGTATGAAATGCCTGTTAATCCAACAATAGACCAACGATAGGAAAAATGATTATTTGAAAGATGAAAGTTGCCGTCAGCCCATTGTTTGGCGAGTTGGGCATACTCCATGTCATCGTAACCATAATGTCCAAGATATCCGAAAAAATGATGAACAAAGAGGAAAACCACTAAAAACAGGAAAAATAGTATTTTGAATTGCTTGCTATTCATAATTTTGAGTTTATTATTTTTAGCAAAGCTAAAGGATGAAACTCAATTTTACAAATTTTTTTGATAATACAATATCCTAATTGCTAAAAAATTGGTAGGTTTGTAAAAAATTTAATCTTATGACAAAAGGACCTATCTCTCAATTTATTGAACATCATTACAGACATTTTAATGCAGCCGCTTTAAAAGATGCAGCTATTGGATACGAAACCCATTTGCTTGAAGGTGGCAAAATGATGGTAACACTTGCGGGAGCAATGAGCACTGCAGAGCTTGGTATTTCTTTGGCAGAAATGATTCGCCAAGATAAAATTCATATTATCTCCTGTACTGGTGCGAATCTCGAAGAAGATTTGATGAATTTGGTTGCTCATTCTCATTATAAACGTGTGCCTAACTATCGCGACCTTACTCCTGAACAAGAGTGGCAATTACTCGAAAATAATTTAAATCGGGTTACCGACACTTGCATTCCCGAAGAAGAAGCTTTTAGACGCTTACAAAAACACATCTATGAAATATGGAAAGATGCCAATGACAAAGGGGAACGATATTTTCCACATGAGTATATGTATAAAATGATTAAAAGTGGGGTTTTAAAGCAGTATTATGAAATTGACCCCAAAGATAGCTGGATGATTGCCGCCGCCGAAAAAAACTTACCCATCATTGTTGGGGGTTGGGAAGACAGTACCATGGGCAATATATTTGCAAGCTACATCATAAAAGGACAGCTTAAAGCCCAAACAATGAAAACCGGTTTAGAATATATGGTTTGGCTTACAGAATGGTATCGTGGCAATAGCGGTGGAAAAGGAGTTGGCTTTTTTCAAATTGGCGGTGGTATGGCTGGTGATTTTCCAATTTGTGTTGTTCCTATGATGTATCAAGATTTAGAATGGCACGATGTTCCTTTTTGGAGCTATTTCTGCCAAATTTCCGATTCAACTACTTCTTATGGTTCATATTCAGGGGCAGTTCCAAACGAAAAAATCACTTGGGGCAAACTCGATATTCATACCCCAAAATATATTGTAGAATCAGATGCAACCATTGTGGCTCCTTTGATTTTTGCTTGGGTGCTGGGTTGGTAAGAAAATAAAATATATTATAAGTATTTTTTTTATATTACTAATATTGTGAATTTTATAATTCTTTTTATAAAAATAGTATCATAATATTGTTTATTATTATCTTTTTACTAATTTTACCGCCCTTATATGAACAAATAATTATATAAAAACAGATTATGAAAGTATATCAAACCAAAGAAATAAGAAATATTGCATTAATAGGTGGTGCAAAATCTGGTAAAACAACAATGGCAGAATGTATGTTGTTTGAAGGAGGCATTATTAATAGAAGAGGTACTGTAGAAGACAAAAATACCATTTCTGATTATAGAGAAATTGAATTAGAACGTCAGAATTCTGTTTATTCAACTGTGTTATGTGCTGAAGTTTTTGATAAAAAAATTAATTTCATTGATGTTCCTGGTTTTGATGATTTTGTTGGTGAGTTATTAGCAGCGTTAAAAGTTACTGAAACAGCCATAATGCTTGTAAATGCGCAAAATGGAGTAGAAGTTGGTACCGAAATTACTTGGAGACATACCAATAAATGCAATTTGCCTGTTATTTTTGCTATTAATCAATTGGAACACGAAAAAGCAAATTTTGACGAAACTATCAGACAGATGAAAAGTTTGTTTGGTGAAAAAGTTACTATTATCCAATATCCTGTTAATATAGGTCATGATTTCAATACAGTTATTGATGTTTTGAAAATGAAAATGCTTAAATTCCCAACAGGTGGAGGAAAAGCAGAGGTATTAGATATTCCTGAAAGCGAAAAGACAAAAGCTGAAGAATTAAAAGGAAAATTAATTGAAGCTGCAGCAGAAGGTGATGAAAGTTTAATGGAAGTATTCTTTGAAAAAGGAACTTTAACGGAAGAAGAATTATTAAAAGGTTTAAAAAAAGGCATAATATCCAGAGGTTTGTTCCCAATTCTTTGTACTTGTTCAAAACATAATATGGGCGTATCTAATTTATTAGAGTTTGTTTGCAATAACGCTCCGTCTCCAGCTGATGTTCTACCTCCTAAGAGTACTGAAGGAAATGATATTATTTCCGATGAAAAAGGCACTACAATTGCTTTTGTTTTTAAAACATCCATAGAACCTCATATAGGACAAGTTTCTTATTTTAAAATGCTTTCTGGTGTTTTAACAGAAGGTATTGATATGGTTAATTCAAAAACCAATTCTAAAGAAAGATTAACTCAATTTTTTGTTACCTTAGGTAAAAATAGAACTAAAATCGAAAAAGTTGTTGCTGGAGATATTGCTTCTACAATAAAACTTAAAGATACACATACTAACAATACCCTATTATTACCTAAAGATCAATCTGGTCTTATGGTAGAACCTATTAAATATCCAGAACCAAAATTTAGAACGGCAGTAAAAGCTAAAAATGCAGCAGATGATGAAAAATTAATTACTATTTTCCGCGAAATACACGAAATAGATCCAACCATTATCTATGAACAATCAAAAGAATTAAAGCAAATCATATTGCAAGGACAAGGAGAGCTTCATCTAAATATAGTAAAATGGATTGTAGAAAATCTTCAGAAAATTGAAATAGAATATTTTGCTCCCAAAATTCCTTATCGCGAAACTATTACTAAAAATGCCAAAGCAATGTATCGCCACAAAAAACAATCGGGTGGTGCTGGTCAGTTTGGTGAAGTTCATATACTTATTGAACCTTATTTTGTCGGAAAAACGGATCAAACAGAATTTCCAATTAGAGGACGCGAAGAACATAAGCTACCTTGGGGTGGAAGTTTGTTTTTTCACAACTGTATTGTAGGCGGTGCTATTGATGCACGTTTTTTACCTGCTATATTAAAGGGTATTATGGAAAAAATAGAAGAAGGACCTCTTACTGGTTCTTATGCCAGAGACATTATTGTTAATGTTTATGATGGGAAAATGCACCCAGTAGATTCTAATGAAATTTCTTTCCGTTTGGCAGGTCGTCATGCATTTAGAGAAGCTTTTAAAAATGCTGGTCCTAAAATCCTTGAACCTATTTATGATGTGGAAGTGATTGTTCCTGATGAAAAAATGGGTGATGTAATTACCGATTTACAAGGTAGGAGAGGGGTGATGATGGGCATGGATAGCGAAGGTAACTATAAAAAGATTATTGCTAAAGTTCCATTGGCTGAAATGAACCGTTATTCAACTTCATTAAGTTCAATAACTAGCGGTAGAGCAACTTATGGACTTAAATTTGCTGAATACCAACAGGTGCCCCCTGATATTCAGACTCAATTGTTGAAAGATTACGAAGCTCAAGAAAAAGAAGAAGAATAGTTTTAAATATAAAGCCCGCAAAAACTTGCGGGCTTTTTTATATCTATATTTAGCTGAATGAACGGTATCTATATTCATATTCCCTTTTGCAGGAGGGCTTGTAATTATTGTAATTTTCATTTTTCTGTTTCCACTAGAAACAAAAACGACTATATTGCCGCTATCCTCAAAGAAATTGAATCACAAAAGAATTATTTTAATAAGGATAATCATCAAGAAAAAACAATTATTGACACTGTTTATTTTGGAGGAGGCACACCCTCTTTGCTTTTGGCAGAAGAGATTTCTCAAATAGTTACTGTATTAAACTTATATTTTGAAATTAAAAGCAATGCAGAGATTAGCCTTGAAGCAAACCCCGAAGATTTAACAAAAGAAAAATTGCGAGAGTTTAAACAAATTGGCATCAACAGATTAAGCATTGGAGTTCAGTCTTTTTTTGATGAGGATTTGCAATTTCTTAATCGTCCACATAATGCACAAAAGGCAATTAATTCTATTATCGAAAGCAAAGAAGTTGGATTTAATAATATAAGTATCGATTTAATATATACTATACCTTCATTAACAAATGGAAACTGGCTCAGAAATCTGGAAATTGCTTTTGAAAATAAGATACCACATATATCACTATATTCTTTGACGGTTGAACCAAAAACTCCCTTGGCGCATTATATTGCAAAAGGCAAATGTAAAGCCATTGATGAGCTAAAGAGCAACGAACAATATCAGATTGCCATGCAAGCAATGGAAAAAAATGAATACATTCATTACGAAATATCTAATTTTTGCAAAAAAGGCTATTATTCCATCCATAATTCTAATTATTGGAAAAATCAAAGCTATTTAGGACTTGGTCCATCTGCTCATTCATACAATGGAATTTCCAGACAATGGAATATTGCTAACACTACTGAATATATTAAAAAGCTCTTATTAGGGGAAACAGCTTATACAGAAGAAATTCTTACCATAACACAGCATTACAATGAATACATTTTAACGACTTTGAGAACAATATGGGGAAGCGATTTGGATGTTATTAAAAATACTTTCGGAACAGCATATTTCAATCATTGTACAAAAATTGCAACGAAATATGTGCAAGAAGGGAAAATTGTAATTAATAACAATTGCATTTATTTAACAAATACGGGTAAACTTTTTGCTGATTTGATAAGTATGGAAATGTTTTGTTAAAAATCTTTGTTAGCGTGTTCATTTAAAAAAGTTGGATTAAATCTATGAATAAAAATAGGTATTAATACAATTCAAAATTTTACTTTTATTGAGCGTAGTTATAAATAATAAAAAGAGGTTTTCCCTTTTCAAAAGGAAAAACCTCTAAGAACTTATATATAAATCAATTATAAAAAATTAAATTGATTTAATTTCTGCAATTAGTTTCTGCAAAGTAGCTTTTGCATCGCCAAAAAGCATTCTGTTTTTTGCATGATAGAATAAATTATTTTCAATGGCTGCATAACCTTTAGCCATTGAACGTTTCATAACGATTATATTTTTGGCATCCCAAGCTTTAATAACTGGCATTCCGAAAATAGGGCTACTTGGGTCGGTCTCGGCTGCAGGGTTCACCACATCATTGGCACCAATCACAATTACCACATCAGTATTACTTATATCATTATTTACATCATCCATTTCTACAAGTTTTTCGTAAGGAACATCAGCTTCGGCAAGTAATACATTCATATGACCAGGCATACGACCAGCAACAGGATGGATTCCATACTTTACTTCCACTCCTTTGCTTTCGAGAAGGTTGTCTAATTCATGGCATAAATGCTGTGCTTGTGCAACAGCCAAGCCATAACCAGGAATAATATATACCTTTTGGGAATAACTTAATAAAATAGCTGCATCACTTAAACTGATTTCTTTCACATTTTTATCGCCCGATTGAACAGAACTCTCAGCATTACCGCCAAAAGCACCAATAATTACATTCAATAAGGAACGATTCATGGCTTTGCACATTAAAATAGTAAGGATGGTTCCTGATGAACCCACTAAAATCCCTCCAGTGAGCATTGCCTGATTGTTGTATAAGAATCCACCCATAGCAGCAGCTACTCCTGTAAAGGAATTTAACAAGGAAATAACCACCGGCATATCGGCACCACCAATTGGCATGACGAAAGTAACCCCATAGATAAGGGCAGCGATGGCAAACAAATATATAATCATGTTGTTACCTGCCACTGGTTGAAGAGTCATGATAAAAACGACTGCAATCAAAAGTAAAACCAAAAAACTAAGGTTGACAATACGCAAAATAGGACTTTTAAAATTACCAATGCGTCCATCAAGCTTTCCAAAAGCAATCATACTTCCTGCAAAGGAAACACCCCCAATCATCAAGGCTAACAATATTGCAATTGCTTCGCCATTAAACATATTAGTAGCACCAGCAGCGGCAAACATAGTTTGCATTTTGGGAAATTCCATCAATGAAATTAATGCAGCACAGGCGCCTCCCATTCCGTTGAAAATGGAAACCATTTGCGGCATAGCAGTCATCTTCACTTTTTTAGAGGAATACCAACCAATAACAGAGCCGATAGCAATAGCAACAACAATCCATATTATATTGCCAATAGGTTGTCCATCTTTTTTATGAAATAGTATCGTAAATACGATGGCAGCAATCATGCCTGCAGCTGCCCAAAGATTACCTGCTCTAGCCGTTTCTGGATGACTTAGCTTCTTTAAACCGAGAATAAAGAGTATTGAAGCAAATAGATATGAAATTTCTAGTATGGAAATTTCTGTTGAAAAAATATGTTCCATTTTTTATCCTCCCTTATTTGTTATTTTTGTTAGTTTTCTTTTTCTTAAACATTTCAAGCATTCTATCTGTCACAACAAAGCCGCCGACCACGTTAAGTGTTCCTAATATTACGGCAATAAACCCTAACACCAATGAGAGAGTATCCGTAGCATGACCCATTACGATGATAGCTCCTATAATAACTACCCCATGAATGGCATTGGAGCCAGACATTAAAGGGGTGTGTAATACCGCAGGAACGTGTGATATCACTTCTATTCCAAGAAATATGGACAATATAATAATAAATATTGCCTCTTTATATTCTAAGAAAAATTTTAAAATTTCTTCCATGTTTTATTTGTTTTATTGATTAATAAATGATTTAATTCTTTCATGTACAATTTCTTTGTTAAAAGTAACAGCGGTGCCTTTAACAATATCATCTTCCCAATTTAGATTAAGCTCTCCTTCTTTGGTAATCATCAATTTTAAAAAGTTGATTACGTTTTTGCCAAACATTTTGCTGGCATCGGTTGGCATATCAACTGCAAAGAATGAGTTACCAATTATTTTAACTCCATTATGAATAACAGTTTCATCATTTTTGGTTAATTCACAATTTCCACCTGTTGAAGCAGCAATATCTATAATAACAGAACCTGGTTTCATTGCATCAACTGTAGATTTATTAATTAGTATGGGTGCTTTTTTACCTGGAATTTGAGCGGTACAAATAATAACGTCTGATTTTATAGCATGATCGTGTATTGCTTGAGCTTGTCGTTGTTTAAACTCATCTGTTTGCTCAACAGCATAACCTCCGGCAGCTTTATCATCAACAGCACCTTCTACATCAACGAATTTTCCACCTAATCCTACAACCTGTTCTTTAACTGCTGCTCGAACGTCAAAGACTTCTACTACAGCACCTAATTTCCTTGAAGTAGCTAATGCTTGCAAACCTGCAACACCAGCTCCCATTATTAAAACTTTTGCAGGAGTTATAGTTCCAGCTGCTGTCATAAACATTGGAAAAAATTTGGGCAAAGTATTTGCAGCCGTTAGAACGGATTTGTAACCAGCTACCGTTGCCATAGAAGACAAAATATCCATTGCTTGAGCTCGAGAAGTTCTCGGAATAACATCGAGACTAAAGCTGGTAATGTTTTTAGTAGCCAATTCTTTTATAAGCCCAACATTGAAATAAGGATTGAGAACAGCAAGTAATACCTGACCTTCTTTAAATTTAGCAAGGTCTTCCTTTTCGGGAATGTTAATTTTTATCAAAAGCTGCGATTTGCTAATAACATTGTCTCTTGTCTCTATTTCTGCCCCTGCTTTAATATAATCATTGTCAAAAGCAAAAGCCCCATCTCCTGCTCCTTTTTCAACAATCACTTTAGCTTTTAGACCAATCAGAGTAGCAACACTTTCGGGCAAAAGAGCTACTCTTTTTTCATTTTCTTTTAGAAGTCCAATAATCATCGTTTTTAAGTTTAATTAGTTTAATTATTAAAAGTAATTTGTACAAATAAATTTATTATCAAATAATAATACAATTTTAAATTTGAACGAAAAGTAAATAAAATATTAAAATTATTTTCA
>MNXO01000067.1 GCA_001872995.1 Bacteroidetes bacterium CG2_30_32_10
TAATGATTTAAGGCTAATTTGAGGAAAGTTATCCATATATTTTTTAATAATTTGCCAGCCCACCCAAACACCAATGCGTGGAGGTGATTGTTTAGAAAAAGCTGCTGTAAATGGAGCTTCTCCTATAAATTTATTTACAAGAACTTTATCTGTATTATACAATAACGTGTTATCAATAAAATAAGCCCATACTTTAGCTTCGTTGGTAATGCACCAATCCATTTGACTAGAAGTATAACCAATTTTAAGTGAATCAGCAATTTCTGGCATCATTGCATCAACAAAATAAATTATCTTACCCGCTTCAATCATAGATGATAGAAAGGTATTATCAACTTTTTTGGGCAAATAACTTTTTGCATATTCTTTTATACAATCTGGTACAATTAATTCCTTTGTAAATGCTTGCATCTTGTATGCAGGAATCCCTAAATCTTTATATGACTTATATTCACCACCAAGATACATATCAATAGAAATCAATAAAACATTGTCGCTAATCTTTATGGGACTTTGAAAATCCATACCTGATACGTATGAATATACTGATGGGATTGCAATTTCCGGATAATAGTATTTATAATGCTTAAAAGCAGAAGTTAAATCTGTTTCCAAGCTAGTTAAATTAGGGTATTTTTTTTGGCAATCATTAAATAGTTGAATATTTAAAGGGTTTTTAACAAAGTTTTGGAGACTATTCAAGGAATTTGAATCATTGCTTATCCCTTCTAAAAAAAAAGGGTATTTTGATTCTAAATCTTGGATTTTTTGTTTGAATTCACTTTGATTAATCGAAAATATAACTTGCTCATACCTTTCAATTTTTATATTAACCACTATTTTTGATACATCAATTTTTAAACGAGCATTACCCTTCTTACAAGAATAATTAATTAACAAACCTATGATAATTAATGGAATTAAACATCTCTTCATAATTTAATATTTATTTTTTACAAAAGTAAATATTTACGACCACATTATTCAAATGGAATAATTTTTGATAAAAAATGTAAAATAGTTTGAATTAATATATCAAATTATTTGGTTTTATCTATAAATTGTATTATCTTTGAAAAATTTTTTATTATGAAAAAGTCATTTTCACTTTGCTTAGTATTTTTTTGCATTTCGACTATTGCTGTATTTGCACAAAATACTGATAACAACACAACCAATAACAGTTCAACTGTTGATTTCAAAGGGACATCTTTAGGCGACCCTTCTGAAAAGAATGATAATAAATCTTTAAATATTGACTTTATTGAAGACCCTTCTAGAGGAACAAACTCTGGCTCTCTTATTTTTACCGAAGGTTTTAATGTAAAGTCTATTAGCAAAATAGAAGACTTAAATATTAAATGGACATTAAAAGAAAATAATATTATAAAGAAAATATTAATTGTAGATTTATCTACAGACGATGTGGAAACCATCTGGTTATATAATGTTTATAATGACAACTTCGTTAATTATGAAAAAATTAAAGGATGTTTGCTCAAAGAATTTGTAAAAGGACATACTTATAAATTGAACATTACATTAAATTCTGGAGAAAACGCGTCATTAGATTTTGAATACGCTAAATAAACCCAGTTTAAATAATTTATACAAAACAGGTAGTTACATTTCTACCTGTTTTTTTTTACTTTTGTTAAAAAAATCAAATGAATATACTCTTTTCGACAATTATTTTTTTTGCTATATTGCTTAGTGGGCTTATTATTTTCAAATTTAAAATAAGTGATAACAAACTTCGTTTGTTACTTGCCTTTGGTGGAGCTTTTATTTTATCAATCACTTTTCTTGAAATAATTCCAGAGATTTACAAAACCAAAACATCAATGTTTGCTGGTTTTTTTATGTTGATAGGTTTCTTAATTCAATTATTTGTAGATTTTCTAACCAAGGGTGCCGATCACGGACACCGTCATGAACATCACATTGGTGAAGAAAAGCATAAATCTTTATCTTTTTCTTCTCTTCCTCTATTAATAGGAGTTTGCATTCACTCGCTTATCGAAGCTATGCCTCTTTCTGATTTGTTTGAAAATATGGAAGTGAAGCGGGCTTTAGCATTGGGAATTGTAATACATAACATTCCGATTTCATTCGTATTAATTGGTTTATTTATGCATTCTGGATACTCTAAGATTAAATCGTTTTCTTTATTAACAATTTTTGCATTAGCAGCCCCAATAGGCATTTTGCTAAGCACTCGAGTTGGAAATCTTTTTAATGGAAATAACGATTTGTTTTACACAATGACTATGTCCATCGTTGTAGGCATCTTTCTTCACATTTCTACAACAGTCTTATTTGAATCGAGCGAAAACCATCGGTTTAATTTTCTTAAATTATTTAGTATAATGGTTGGTATTGGATTGGCTGTTTTTATTACAAAAGGTTTTTAATAAAAACAGCTTAATAAATGCTATTTGTTGATGAATTCTTTTGTTTTTAGAAGAATTACATTAGTAGCACCCCTGTTATTGTAAACATAGCTTTTGCTAATCGTTGCACAATCAGCCAACTTTTCTTTATGATCAATCAATTCATTCAATTTTTCGATAAACATTTCTTTGTTTTTAATAGAAAATGCAGCTCCTTTATTGATTAAATCTTTTGCTTCTTGAAATTTTTGATAGTTTGGTCCTATTATTATAGGTAAACCAAAAGTTGCAGCTTCTAATGTATTGTGAATTCCTTTACCAAAACCGCCTCCAATATATGCGATATTAGCATAAGCATACAAACTAGAAAGATAGCCAATTCCATCTACTATTAAAACATTAGAACTATTAACATTTTCAATCGTTAATTCTGAAAACAATACTGATTTTACTGTTAATTTCTTTTGTAATATTGCAATATTCTCTTTACTTACAATGTGTGGAGCAATAATAAACTTGATGTTATTTTTCTTATCTTTGATATAATTACAAATTATTGTTTCATCAGGACCCCAAGTGCTGCCAGCAATAAGTAATAAAGAGTTTTCTTTAAATTTTTCTATCAAAGGAAAGCTTTTTGTGGTTTTGCTTATTTGGTAAACTCTATCGAATCGAGTATCCCCACTTATAATGGCATTTTCATCACCTATTGATTTTAATAGCTCAATAGATTCGATATTTTGGACAGTTATATAGCTGATTTTACGAAGTGCTTTTCTAAACCAAGTTCCATACCACTTAAAAAAATGTTGATTTTTTCTAAAAATGGCTGAAAAGACTATAACTGGAATATTTTTTTGGTAGAGAATATTTAAATAATTAAGCCAAAACTCATATTTGACAAATAAAACAATTTGTGGATTAACTAAATTGATAAACTTTTTGGCATTTTTGGCTGTATCTATTGGTAAATAAAAAATATAATCCGCTAATTCATAGTTTTTTCGAACTTCATAGCCTGAAGGCGAAAAAAAAGTAAGCAATATTTTATAATTGGAATAATCTTCTTTGAAACGCTCTAAAACAGGTCTTCCTTGTTCAAATTCTCCTAAGGAAGCACAGTGAAACCATGCTATATTATCTTTGGAATTAAGCTTTGATTGTATGTTTTCAAAAATATTTTTTCTTCCTAGTACCCATAATCGGGCTTTTTCATTAAAAGAAGAAGAAATGTATATGCCAGTTCTATATAACCAAATACTTAAATTGTAAAAAAACACTAGGTTTTAGTTTTAATGATAATAATATTTTGATGGTTTGCGACTATAGAAAGGAATCATCCAACCAATTTTAGCTCCCATCAATAAATCTAAACGCTTAGTTAGGTCTTGGCTTTGTGTGTCAAAATTAAAGCTTCTTCTGTTTTGTGTCCAAGCTTGTGTAAACTCAATACCTGAATAAAAGTTTAATAAATTATTTTTTCCATAAAACATATAGCCAACATATTCGCTAACGGACAAGCCATTCGTTAGTCGGTCGTAGCCTTTCTTGTAGTCTCCATTAATTTGATGTGCTGCACCATCAGTGTTTTCAATACGAATTTTATGTTGTAACAATCCAACACTTGCAAGCAGTATTATGCCCGAATTTGGATTATTAGAATTAAGTGGAATCAGTTTACCCAATTTTACTGAAGTAAGAAAACCCCTTTCGAACAAACTAACAACAGCAGGATACCCATTTCCATCAATAATTTCACCAGATGAAGTGGTTATGTTTTTAAAAATAGAATCTTCTTTAATCGTATTGCCAAAAATCAAATTCCAGTCTAAACCAAAAACCCAATTAGATTTTGTTTTATATGTTAAGGCAGGTCCAATGGTAGAATTGTTGCCAAATCTGTTTTTTAAATCGCCTCTAGGTAAAAAATATCCGTAAGTAGCACTAATAGAAAAAATATTGGAAGAAGAATCTTCTTGATTAAATTTTTGAGAGAAACCTTGAAAGACAAACAAAAATGCAATTAGAAAAAGGGATGTTTTTTTCATTACTTAATTTTGAAAGTTAATAATTTAATATTAAGCATCAATTCTAGCATATTTTGCATTTTTTTCAATAAATTCTCTACGAGGTGGGACTTCATCGCCCATAAGCATTGAAAAAGTTCGGTCTGCTTCAATTGCATTGTCAATTGTAATTTGGCGTAAAGTACGATACATAGGGTTCATTGTGGTATGCCACAATTGTTCTGCATTCATTTCTCCCAAACCTTTGTAACGTTGAATATGAACACCAGTTTCTTTGCCATCTTTAACATAATTGGCAATTATTTCTAAACGTTCTTCTTCTGTCCAACAATATTTTTCTTCTTTTCCTTTTTTAATAAGATAAAGAGGTGGAGTTGCAATATATACATAGCCTTGTTCAATCATTTCTTTCATATATCTAAAGAAGAATGTAAGAATAAGCGTGGCTATATGACTTCCATCAATATCAGCATCGGTCATAATAATGATTTTATGATAGCGAAGTTTTTCAAGGTTAAGAGCTTTTACATCTTCTTCAGTTCCTATGCTAACTCCGAATGCAGTGAAAATGTTTTTTATTTCTTCATTTTCAAATATCTTATGAAGCATCGCTTTTTCCACGTTTAGTATTTTCCCTCTTAAAGGTAAAATAGCTTGGAATTTGCGGTCACGTCCTTGTTTTGCAGTACCACCTGCAGAATCACCTTCCACAAGGTAGATTTCACATAAAGAAGGATCATTTTCTGAGCAATCGGCAAGTTTACCTGGTAAACCACCAGAACTTAGAACGCCCTTTCGTTGTACTAATTCTCTTGCTTTTCGGGCAGCATGGCGTGCTGTAGCTGCTAAAATTACTTTATTTACGATTATTCTTGCTTCTTTGGGATGTTCTTCCAAATAATTGTTAAGCATTTCGCTTACAATTTGGTCAACTGCTCCCATTACTTCGTTATTTCCTAATTTCGTTTTTGTTTGTCCTTCAAATTGTGGTTCTTGAACTTTAACAGATATTATGGCTGTTAACCCTTCGCGAAAGTCATCGCCATTAATGTCAAATTTCAATTTCGTGAGCATACCCGATTTATCAGCATAACTTTTTAAAGTTCTAGTTAAGGCTCTTCTAAATCCTGCAAGGTGAGTACCACCTTCGTGAGTATTGATATTATTTACATACGAATACATGTACTCAGCAAAAGAAGAATTGTATTGCATGGCAACTTCAATGGGCATTCCATTTTTTTCTCCTTCAATGTAAATAGGTTCATCCATCAATTTTTCCCTAGAAGAATCTAAATAAACGATAAATTCTTTTAGTCCTAATTTAGAATAAAAATTTTCTGAAATTGGATTTCCTGCATCATCTTTCTGCCTATAGTCAGTAATTGTTAAAGAAATTTCTTTATTAAGATAGGCGAGTTCACGAAGTCTTGAAGAAAGCACTTCGTAATGATACTCCGTGGTAGTAAAAATGGAATTATCAGGTAAAAAAGTAACTTCAGTTCCTGTTTCGGTAGTTTCTCCAATTTCTTTTACATCAAATAAAGGCTTTCCACATGCATATTCCTGCGTAAAAATTTTACCATCTAAATAAACTTTTACTGTAAGATGAGAAGATAATGCATTGACGCAGGAAACCCCAACACCGTGAAGACCTCCAGAAACTTTATAGGATTCTTTATTAAATTTTCCACCAGCATGCAATACTGTCATTACTACTTCAAGAGCAGATTTCTGTTCTTTTTCGTGAAAACCAACAGGAATACCTCTCCCATCATCTCTTACTGTAATTGATAAATCTTCGTTAATATAAACATCTATTTGTTTACAATATCCTGCCAAGGCTTCATCAATAGAATTATCAACAACTTCGTAAACTAAGTGGTGCAATCCTCTTGTTCCGGTATCTCCAATATACATTGCAGGCCTTTTACGCACAGCTTCAAGACCTTCGAGAACTTGAATATTGTCAGCGGTATAACTACCATTATCATTCCCATTTGGCAAAACATCTTTTTCAATATCACTCATACTTTTTCCTCTTTTTTATTTTTAGAACCACAAAATTACATATAATACTTGAATAAATCATTATAATTGTTTAAAATACAGGGGAAGAATTTGCTTTTATATATACAATTGTTATTGATTTGACGTTATTATTTTTAATAGGAGTAAAACAAAGGTTTACAATTGCTAAAGCATTAACTAAAATTGAAATTTAGTTATTCATCATAAAATACGTAAATCATACGTTTTCAGCCCATAAGGGAAAATCTTTTTATAGCAAAAAAAAAAATATCACTGAAATAGACATTTCTCATTCGATATAGATTATAAGAATAATGAAAGTAGAAAGTTATTATTTTGATTTAATTGCTATTAAAAATTAAAACCATCCAAATCAAATCTTTTTTATAATTTTACCCTATCATTTTAAAAACTAAACAAAATGGAAGAATTAGACTGGTTAAAAAAGAAAGCTGGCGAATTGTCGGACAGTGCCAAAAAGGAATTTAACGAATTATCGGATAAAGCCAAGGCAAAGTATAATGAAATGACCACCAAAGCTACCAATGCTAAATTGGAAGACGACCTTGCCACTAAATACAACGAAGATGAGTTGGTGAAACATATTTTGGCAGGCACCATCAAATTCAATCACATAGAAAAGAAACACATCAAAACTTTGATGGAAGATTATTTTATTGACCCTTGGAAATCAGAACACGAATATTTTGAGCTGAATATTATAAACAAACAAGGGACTTTATATATTGAATTTAAAATCAATCATTCTATTTATAACATCACCAATGTATATCGCCTCAACAATGTGATTCGTTATGGTAAAGATAGCACCGAGGCAGAAGCTGGTATGAGTATTAAGAAACTTTAAGAAGACTGAAGACAGAAGACGGAAGACGGAAGTTGATGGTAATGGCACGAAAGACAGCAACTTATCAACAATTAAAATAGTTGGCTACATTTTTTCTTAACTTTGCCAAAAAAGAATAAATAATGAAAACGCATCATAAAATAATAAATGGTGATAGCAGACAAATGAATGAATTGGCTGACAATTCGGTGCATTTAGCTATTACTTCTCCTCCATATTGGCAACTCAAGGACTACGGAACAGAAAATCAAATAGGATTCCACGACAACTACGAAAATTATATTAATAACCTGAATTTAGTTTGGAAAGAATGCTACCGCACTCTTCATAATGGTTGCAGGCTGTGTATTAACATTGGCGACCAATTCGCAAGAGCAGTTTATTATGGACGCTATAAAGTTATTCCAATTCGCGAGGAGATTATAAAGTTCTGTGAAAATATCGGATTTGATTATATGGGTGCTATCATTTGGCAAAAAGTAACTACTTCAAACACAACTGGTGGTGGTGTTCAAATGGGTTCGTATCCATATCCACGAAATGGAATTTTGAAATTGGACTACGAATTTATTTTAGTATTCAAAAAATTAGGTGATGCCCCTAAACATACAAAAGAACAAAAAGAACTTTCAAAAATGACAGCAGAAGAATGGAACACTTTTTTTGCAGGACATTGGAACTTTGCAGGTGCAAGACAAAACGGACATATTGCGATGTTTCCAGAAGAACTACCAAGACGACTAATTAAAATGTTCTCATTTATTGGAGAAACAGTTCTTGACCCTTTTTCTGGTAGCGGAACAACTGCACTTGCATCGAAAAATCTTGAACGTAATTCAGTTGGTTATGAAATTAATTCTGAGTTTATCCCATTTATTAAAGAAAAATTGGAAGTTAATCAAAAAGACATTAATGGAACAACATACGAATTTTTAACTCAAGAGAAACAAGAAATTGATTTTGAAAAAGCAATACAAAAACTCCCATACATTTTCAAAGACCCTCATACTTTTGATAAAAAAATTGATGTGAAGAAACTTCAATTCGGCTCTAAAATTGACAAAGATAGCTCTACACAACGAGAAGAACTCTATACCGTTAAAGAAATTATTAGCCCTGAAAAAATCAGATTAAGCAATGACTTAACAATAAGACTTATTGGGATTAAAGAGGACCCAATAATTAACGGTAAGGCAATATTATTTCTATCTGAAAAGACTAAAGGCAAAAAAGTATTTCTGAAATTTGACAGTGAAAAATATGACAGTGAAAACAACTTACTCTGTTATCTTTATTTAGAAAACAAAACTTTTATTAATGCTCATTTAATCAAAAATGGGTTGGTGCTAGTTGACAGAGATATTGATTTTAAATACAAAGAGAAATTTTTGAAAATCTTAAATCATGAATGAAGAACAGCATAGTATTTGGGATTATCTGGTTGCAAATGCTCAAGGTATGAATAATGCTAAACACATTGGAGATATTGCAGAAGCAATAGGCCAACAACCTTATGGAACCAATAATGATAATGTCAGAATTTGGATTAAAGATATGGTTCTTAATCACAGTAGCCAAATTGGAACTTGTCATAATGGTGCTTTTATTATCCTAACTGATTCTGAACGAGAAGAAGCTGCTCTATTTTTAGAAAGAAATTATGTAGCAGATGCAGTGAGAAGAAATGGAAATTATATTCCCTAAATTTTTATTATGGCTAAAGAATGGATTTTAAATAGTGCGATGAATCGCTTCCAACTAAACTTTAAAAGAAATGTTGGACCTACTTCTGAATCAATACGA
This sequence comes from Bacteroidetes bacterium CG2_30_32_10, assembly GCA_001872995.1. Taxonomy (GTDB): domain Bacteria; phylum Bacteroidota; class Bacteroidia; order Bacteroidales; family CG2-30-32-10; genus CG2-30-32-10. The sequence goes on from MNXO01000067.1 coordinate 9,120, forward strand.
AAATGTTCGCCAAAAACTCTTGAAGAATGGCGTGAATACTATTTCTCAAATGTGAAACCTAAAGAACATATTGAAGAGTTAGGTAAAAAACTTTATGTGAAAATCACAGAAGTTATTCAATCAGAAGTTGCTGAATTAACCGAGCAAGACTGTATTGACTATATGATTCAACTTGTAATTGATAGAACCTTTGATGGTTATATGACTGAAATTCAAACGGTTTATGGACAACTCCAAAAGATTCTTGGAGTTCCTATTGAAGCCGCACCTGACGAATGGGACAGGCTTTTCAATGTAGATTTTTTCATAAAGATTAAGGACAAATACATTGGCTTGCAAATTAAGCCAGTGAACAGTGGTATTCAACTTCCTGAGATTTTCAAAGAATATGCTATACAAGCAGAGACGCATACGAAGTTTACAGAAGTATTTGGTGGTAAAGTTTTCTATCTCTTCTCTGCAAAAGTTGGAGAAAAGAAAGAAATTCAAAACAAAGAAGTAATTGACGAAATAAATCAAGAAATTATCCGACTTAAATCATAATATAAAGCTACATACCTTTAAAGATAGAAGTAATAAAATATATTAGATTGATGATATTTAAATTTGAAAAACTTATTATTTGGCAAAAAGCAATGGAATTGGGGGAGAGTATAAATAAGTTAGCTTATATCTTTCCAAAAGAAGAAATATATAATCTTTCTTCACAAATAAGAAGAGCGGTTGATTCTATCGTATTAAATATTTCAGAAGGCTCTATTGAGCAATCTGATCTTGAATGTAAAAAGTTTATGGGATATTCAATTCGTTCGCTGGCTGATTTGTTACTTGTTTACATAAAGCTAAACGTAAAGAATATATCTCTGAAGAAGAATTTTTAAAACAATATGAATTTGCTTTCAATCTTATGAATATGATGACAGCATTTAAAGCTAAGATAAAATGAATCAAAATAAAAAACGACTTCTGTCTTCCGACTTCCGACCAAATAATCAATAAAATCTCAATAAATTGCCCTTATGAACCCAATCACAGTCAATATTACATACACTTCAGATGATTTGCAAAAAGCATACATGCTGCATTTCAACAAAAAACTTCCTTTAAAAAGCAGAAGAAACCTTTTTATGGCACTTGCCCTAATATTGATTGGTGTTTTTGTTTATTTTTACGACCCTTTCAATGGAGAATTAAATTGGTTGTGCTGGTTCTTTATGGGATATGGATTGGCACTGCTGGTGGTTTATTATTATAGGTTATTTACTATTGGGAAACGTTATTTTAAGAAACTACCCCAAGACAAGAACCTATTTCCATATACCTTTTCTGAAGAAGGCATTTCCTTTCAAGGAGAAAAAACATCCAATATAATTAAATGGGAGCATTTTCAGTCTGCTTTGATTACAGATAAAATAGTGTTGTTATATGCCAATGAGCTCAAATTTAATATCTTTCCAAGAAGAAGCTTCACCGATACCCAATTTGAACAATTCACTCAATTAGTGCGACAAAACATTGCCAACTGGAAGTAGTTAACTTAAGTGCCTAAAGTGAGCTAAAGTGCCTAAAGTACTTAGAGTTTGTTACTTTAGGCACTCCAAACTCTAGCACACTCTAAGCACTTATTTCACTCCAACCTCTTATGTTTTAACCTTAGCGAGTTAAACACAACAACAATATCAGACATTGCCATAGCAGCAGCAGCTATCATCGGACTTAACAATCCTACCGCAGCAAAAGGAATAGCTATTACATTATAAAAGAAAGCCCAGAAAAGGTTTTGCTTGATGATTTTAATTGTATTCTTGCTGATGGCATAAGTTTTTGGCAATAAAGAAAGATTACCATTCATCAATACAACTTGTGCTGATTTAATAGCAACCTGGGTTGCATTACTTAACGAAACGCCAACAGTTGCTTTTGCCAATGCAGGAGCATCGTTGATGCCATCACCCACCATGGCAACATCTCCTTCTTTTGCCAATTCATCTATTATTCGCAATTTATCTTCTGGTGATTGCTCTGAAAAAACCTTTTTAATACCTATCTTATTAGCAAATAGCTCACACTTTTCTTTTTTATCGCCACTGAGCAATATTGTTTCTATGCCTTTATTGTTAAAATATTTTACGCAGGCAATAGCATCCGGTTTAATCTCATCTTCCATATCGATATGGGCAATTAATTTATTGTCTTCTAAGAGATATATAGAATGAGTGTTATCTGTTGTATATGCTTTGGCTATCCCATAAGAACCTATTTGAAAATTATTTCCAGTTTTATCATCAGCAGAAATTCCCAACCCTTTTGTTTCTTCAACATTTATAACTTCAAAAGGCTCATATTTATTCAATTCCAATACCAACGATTTTGCAATAGGGTGAGAGGAAAACTTTTCGAGACTTAGTACAATTGATTTAATTTCTTCTTCAGTTTTACCAAAGCAAGTAATCTGATTTATTTTAAACTTACCAGTAGTTAAGGTTCCTGTTTTATCAAATATAATCTTCTTTACTGAAGAAAACTTTTGCAATGTACTACCACCTTTAATGAGTATTCCATTTTTCGCAACTCGTCCCACGCCAACTATCACTGCGGTTG
>MNXO01000171.1 GCA_001872995.1 Bacteroidetes bacterium CG2_30_32_10
AATCGAATTTCTGTTTTAAAACGTGTGAGTTTTTTTTCTGATACTACTGAAGAGAATTTAAAAGAAATTGCCCACCATTTAAGCAACATACATTTCGAAGCAAATGAAAGCGTTTTCAAAAAAGGAGATGTAGGCAATTCGATGTATATTATTACGCAAGGTTTAGTAAAAGTTCATGACGGGGAACACGTTTTTACCACCTTAAAAAAAGAACAATTTTTTGGTGAATTTTCATTATTAGATGCCCAAGTTCGCTCTGCCTCTGTAACTACTATTGAACCCGCTGAATTGCTTCGGTTAGATCAAGATACATTCTTTAGTATTATGAGTAAAAATATTGAAGTATCTAAAGGGGTACTTCAATCAATTATCAAACGTTTATACGACAAAGATAACCTAGAAGAAGAACTAGCACGTAAAAATGCTGAAATATTAAGAAAGAACCGTGAGATAGAAGAAAAAAATGACGAATTAAGACAGCAAAAAGAAGAAATTACTACCCAAAGAGATGAAATAATTATTCAACGAAACCAAATAGAACGAATCAATAAGGATTTAACAGATAGTATTAAGTACGCACTTAGAATACAAGAAGCTATTTTACCTCCTTATGATCATATCAATAAGCTTTTACCTAATTCTTTTGTACTATACTTACCAAAATCAATTGTAAGTGGCGATTTCTTTTGGGTTTCCGAAAAAGACGATACCGTTTTATTTGCTGCTGTTGATTGTACAGGTCATGGCGTTCCTGGTGCTTTTATGAGTTTTGTGGGTTACAGCTTAATAAAACAAGCTATCAACGAACAAGGTTTATCTCAACCAAGCGATATTTTGAATTCTTTAAGCAATGGTATCATCGAAACTCTTAGACAAAACAATGATGCTTCCGTGGTTAAAGACGGAATGAACTTGGTTATATGTGCGTTGAATAGGAAAAACTTAGTTTTAGAGTTTGCTGGTGTTCACAACCCTTTATATATTTTAAGAAATAACGAAATCATTGACTTTAAACCAGACAGACAACCTATCGGGGAACCTTTTACTGAGCAATTTCAAGGTTTTTCAAATAACGAATTTCAATTATTAAAAGGCGATACCATTTTCATTTTTTCAGATGGCTATATTGACCAATTTGGGGGACCTGATAATCGAAAATTTATGAGCAAGCACTTTAAGGAAACCCTTATCCAAATACAAAATCTATCCATGAAAAAACAAAAAGAAAAACTTTTAGAAATTTTCATAGAATGGAAAAACAATACCGTTCAAATTGATGATGTGTTGGTTATTGGTGTTAAGGTATAGCAAAATTTCTGATAATTCTTATTTATTTTCAAATACAAAACTTTTATAAAAAAAATATTACTTTTGCAGCCATGCAAAGCAATAATGTTTTTAAGCGAAATATCCACTTTAACCTTCTTCTTAGGCTTTCTTTCCTTTTGTTGCTTTATTCATTATTAAGATTTCTCTTTTACCTTTTTAATGCATCTTATTTTTCTGACCTTTCTTATACAGAATTGCTCATCATATTTTTAAATGGTGTTCGGTTTGACATAGTTGCGCTTATTGTGCTTAATATTCCTTTTATCATTTTATTTATTATTCCGTTTAAATTTAGAAGTAACTCAAAATATCAAAAACTTGCAGCATTCTTTTTTGTAATTCCAAATGCAATTGGGTTTATTGGCAATTGTATTGACTTTGAGTTTTTTAAATTTGAAGCTCGAAGAATGACTGGGGAAATATTTAATATTATTGGTATTGGAGACGACTTTGTTACACTATTGCTACAATATCTTACAGATTTTTGGTATATACTTTTAATTTGGCTTGCATTGGTAGCCATTTTAATAATTTTTTATAATAAAACAAAAATTATTTCTGATAACAATAAAAGTTTAAAAAAACATAGGTATTATATCATTGAGTCTCTCATGTTTATTTTATATCTTGTTATAGGAACTATTGGCGTTAGAGGGGGTTTCCAATTGGAACCAATTTCTATTATTAATGCGGGCCAATTTACTAACTCTAAAAACATAGCTTTAGTCCTAAATACACCTTTTTGTATTATTAAAACTATTAATAAAACTGAACTTGAAGAGTATAAATTTTATAAAACAGAGGTAGAATTGAATAAAATATATTCTCCTATTCATAACCCAAAGCTTAAAGGCGATTTTAAAAAAATAAATATTGTAGTTATTATTTTAGAAAGCTTTTCAAAAGAATACATTGGCTCCGTAAACAGCAATCTTGAGCCAAATGGTTATAAAGGGTACACTCCATTTCTTGATTCATTGATAAAACAAAGTTTATATTTTAATAATGCTTTTGCTAATGGCAAACGTTCTATTGATGCCATACCTGCAGTTACTTCCACTATTCCTAGTTTGATGAACAACCCTTACATTTCATCTATTTATGCTGGTGATAATATATACAGCATTCCTAAACTATTAAAAGAAAAGGGATATCAATCTTTTTTCTTTCATGGAGGCACCAATGGAACAATGGGTTTCGATGCTTATGCTAAAATGGCTGGTTTTGACAAGTATATTGGGCGACAGGAATACAACAATGAAAAAGATTTTGATGGTAAATGGGGCATCTACGATGAGGAATTTTTACAATATTTTGCAAACAATTTAAACAAAACAAAAGAACCATTCTTTGCTGAAATATTTACACTTTCGTCCCATCATCCTTATCCTGTCCCCGAAAAATATAAAAATAAATTTAAAGAAGGAACCCTTCCTATTCACAGAAGCATTGAATATGCTGATTATGCATTAGCTCAATTTTTTAAAACTGCACAAAAAATGCCTTGGTTTAGCAATACGCTATTTGTTATCACTGCTGACCACACTTCGGAAGCATCGCACTTATACTACCAAAACAATTTAGGAATATTTTCAATTCCAATTTTGTTTTATAAACCTGACAGTATTTTGCATAACTTTTCTAATACAGTAACCCAACAAATTGACATTATGCCTTCAATTATGGATTTTATTAACTATGACAAATCATATCTCTCTTTTGGCAACTCTGTATTCGATTCAACAACCTCACATTTTGCTATTAACTACATCAACAATACTTATCAATTGATAGAAAATGGTTATGCTTTGCAATTTGATGGAAAGCAATCGCTATCATTATACAACATCAATAAAGATAGTTTACTCCAACAAAATTTAATAAATTCCGATCCGTTAATCAAATACACTCTTGATAAAAAAATTAAAGCCATCATCCAAAGTTATAACAATAGGTTGATAAATAATAGAATGATTATTAAAAACAATTGATAATCATGGAAAAGAAAAAGATAATTTTTATTATTAATCCAATTTCGGGAGTTGGAAAACAACGATTGGTTGAAACAGCCATAGACAAAACTCTTGATAAATCTATTTTTGATTATGATATTTCATATAGCAATGCTCCCAAGCATGCAACTGAATTAAGCAAAGATGCTGTTGATAAAAACTATGATATTGTTGTTGCAGTTGGTGGTGATGGCTCAATTAATGAAGTTGCTAAAGGCATCATTGGTTCAAATTGCATTTTAGGTATTATACCAGTTGGTTCTGGCAATGGATTAGCAAGACATTTTAATTTACCATTCGATATTAGCCAAGCCATAGAAGTAATTAATCAATGCAACACAATTAAAATCGATACTGCCACTATTAATGACCAATTATTTCTCAGCATTGCAGGGGTGGGATTCGATGCGTTGGTTGCTAATAAGTTTGCTAAAGGCAAACGGAGAGGCTTTTGGTCTTATTTTAAAATTACAGTAAGGGAATACCCAAAATATAAGCCAAAAAAATATTCCCTTACTATTGATGGCAAAAAAATGAACAGACGAGCACTTCTTGTTAGTTTTGCCAATTCAAACCAATTTGGATACAACACATCCATTGCACCTATGGCAATTATTAACGATGGTTTTCTTGATGTGTGCATCTTAAGAAAAGTACCCATTGTTAAAGCTCCTTTTATTGCTCATTTACTCTTTAGCAAGCGAATAGATAAAACGCCTTATATGGAAATTATTAAAGCCAAAGAAGTAAAAGTTATTCGTAAGAAGAATAGTAAAATACACATCGACGGAGACTCACTAAAATTAAATAAAGAATTAAATATTAAAATTAATCCCCTATCAATAAAGGTTATTGTGCCTTAATGGTTTTTTAATGTAATTTTATCAATCTTTGCCTAAGGTATGAAATGTCTAAAGTAAATAATGATAATATTTTACAATAGAATTATTAACAACTTTGTAAATGACTTAACTGAAATGACATTATTTTTTAATATTATTGCGTATTATATTAAAAAAAGTTTGATAATTCAGATTTTTTAAATACTTTTGCACCTCGATTTTGAATAATTTTTAAAAAAGATACAATGTCAAGAATTTGTGATTTAACTGGTAAAAAAGCAATAGGAGGAAACTCTGTATCGCATTCAAACACTAGAACTAAAAGAAAATTTAATCCTAATTTGCAGATTAAAAAGTTTTTTATTCCCGAAGAAAATGATTGGATTACTTTAAAAGTATCTACTTCAGCCCTCAGAAATATTAACAAAAAAGGAATTAGCGAATGTCTTAAAGAAGCTTTTGAAAAAGGCTTTTTAAAATAAAATAATTGTTTAGTTTTTCATAATTTTTGTTTTTTCGCTGCCGCTAATTTATTAGCGGCAGCGTTTTTTTTGTATATTCGCTTTTTATTTTGAAGGGTTCATATTATGAAAAAATGCTTATTTACTTTTACGGCTTTGTTATTATTGAATATTTGTGTTTTTTTACAAGCCCAAAACCCGAAAAATGATGTTATTCAGCTCTCTGGCATTTTGGTTTCTGGCGATACCCTCACACCAGTTCCTTTTGCAAATGTTACAATTAAATCTACTGGCAGAAGTACAATGAGCGATTATTTTGGTTTTTTCTCCATTGTTGTTAAAAAAAAAGATGAAATTGTCTTTTCTGCCTTAGGATACAAAAATTCAAACTACGTAATCTCTGATACACTCTCACAAAACAGGTATTCTCTAATTCAAATATTAACAATCGACACTATTTATCTCAAAGAAGCTATAATATATCCTTGGGCAACTTACGAACAGTTCAAAAAAGCTTTTGTGAAAATAACAATTCCTGATGATAATTACGAAAAAGCCATTAAAAATTTTGTGATGATAAACCAATTAAAAGATAAATGGGAAGACTACCCGATGGATGCCAATATGAATTACAATAATTTTGTGAATCAAAAAGTAAGCAAATTATACTATGCAGGTCAATTGCCTCCAAACAATCTACTCAACCCTTTTGCTTGGGCATCCTTTTTTAAGGCTTGGAAAAATGGGAAACTGAAAATTGAAAAATAAACAAAACACCTATGAACCATAAGTTTCTCTTTGGTGAGAATCGGTTTAATATGTCCATCCTATACATTACCAATATGACTGTAACTTTCATAATATAGCTTATATTTAAGTTCTTCTGTAATTATTATTTGGTATTATAGCTATGTTTTTAAAAAAAAATATTATTTTTTATTTACGTAAATTATAGCTGTGCTATGGATAAAACCGATTTGTTTTCCCAATCCATTAGAAAATCTTTGTTTTATTGAAACAAATCTTCTAATTCTTGTTTTGATAAACTGCTAAATGGATTGTTGTTATTCAGTAAATCAAATGCAAGTTTTTGTTTTTTTTGTTGAAGTGCTATTATTTTTTCTTCTATGGTGTCTTTTGTGATGAATTTGTAAGCTAATACTTTTTTGTTTTGACCTATTCGGTGGGCACGGTTTATTGCTTGCATTTCTACTGCAGGATTCCACCAAGGGTCTAACACAAAAACATAATCGGCTGCTGTTAGATTTAGTCCAACTCCACCTGCTTTTATTGAAATAAGAAAGAATTGATTGTGGGGGTTTAATTGAAAGTTGTTTATAGCATTAATTCTGCCATTGTAGTCTGTATCGCCCGATAGAAATGAATAAGAGTAAAATACTTTGTCGAAATAATTGCTGAATAGCCTTAAGTGTTTAACAAACGGTGAAAAGATTAACACCTTGTGATTTTCTGCTTTTAAGTTTTCTAAATTACGTAATACTTCCTGAAATTTTCCTGAATCAAAGAGATAGTCTTTTGTTACCAATATTGGATGAATGGCTAATAACCGTAACTTCATCAAACCGCTTAATATAATAAATTTCGATTTAGCGATACCTGTATTTTCTATATTATCAAAGATAATGTTACGAATTTCTGACTTTTTTATTTCATAAATCATTCTTTGCTCCTCTGTCATTTCACAAAAATGGTACTTTTCCGTTAGAGGTGGCAACTCTTTTGCAACTTCATCCTTAGTTCTACGAAGTATAAATGGTTTAATGATGCTTTTTAGTGCTTCTCTACTTGCTTCATCATTATTTTTCTCGATGGGAATGGTGAACTCATTTTTAAAAAAAGACAAACTCCCTAACAAGCCTGGATTTATAATTGAAAATTGAGACCATAAATCATTGAGACTGTTTTCTATTGGTGTTCCGCTTAAAACTAATTTGTGTGAAGCATTGATTTGTTTGATAGCTGCATAGTTTTTTGAGAAAGGATTCTTTATTTGTTGACTTTCGTCGAGTATTAAATAGTGGAAGTTGAAATCGTTAATAAAATCAATATCGTTTCTAATGGTTCCATAAGTAGATAAAATAATATCATATCTGCTAAAAATAGCTGGATTATCAATTCTATTGTTACCAATATGTTTGTATATTTTCATATCGGGTGAGAACTTATTAATCTCGTTTTCCCAATTGTGAATCAGAGAAAGAGGCATTATTATTAAAGAAGGCAATGTTATTTTCGTATTGATAGAGACGCCTTCGAGCTTATCAAATAAACCAACCTGATAGGGATTTTTGTTCATTTTAATCTCTTCTTTTGATTTAAGATTGGCTATTTTACTACTTTGCAGCAAAGCAATGGCTTGAATTGTTTTACCCAAGCCCATATCGTCGGCTAAAATGCCTCCCCAATTGTGTTTTTGAAGAAAATGAAGCCAAGCAACTCCTTTTTTCTGATAATTTCTCATTACAGAGAGCAATTTCTCATCAATAGTAGGTATTTGAAATTTATCTGTTTTAAAAAATGTTTTTAATTCAGGAAGTTTTTCGAGTAAATCGTAATCTGTTAATTGGAATAGCAAGCTAAAATGATGGTTTTTTAATTTCATTCCATTGGTAGTTTCTATAGCAAATTTGGCTATCTTCTTTATTTTAGAAAACCATTCTTCTGAAATGATTGCTATTTCGCCATTTGGTAAAACGAACTCTGGAATGTCATTTAATATGTAGTATTTTAATTTTGAAAAAGGAAAATGAAGGTCGCCAAACTTAATAATAACCTCTATATCAAACCAATCTTGATTTTTGCTGATGTTTATTTGTTTTTCGGGTATTCCAATGTGGTATTTTTCAACAATGTTGTTTTGACTTACTTCTATTTCATTGGTTTTTAATAAACCGATGTTGCTACTAATCCAGTTTATATAGTTAATGATTGATTTTTTATTTAAATTTAATTGTTCTGAAAGCACAAAAACCGAACCTTCCTGATAAACTAAGTTGTTTTCAATTAATATATCTCTTTGTTTAGTTTCATATACGTCATTTCTTCTAATTTTAATGAATTTGTAATGATTATTATCTGTTTGAAGCCTTAGTAATATGCTTTCTGTATTATGAAATAAAACCTTTTGACTTCCATAAGTGAAACTCAACACCAGCACTGGCTCGTGACGGAGGTTGGTCTCGATGTTTAAAATTGTTTTAATTTTAGGTTGTTCTTCAACAATAGAAAAGCCATTTGCATTAACATTAAAATGTCTAATAGTATTGAAAACGAATGTTTGATAATATTTATTTTCTGTATTTTGTGGGATAACGATATGTGATTTATTAAAAAATGGTAATAATTTCAGCCCATCAACATTGTCGTTAAAACATATAAGCTTGTTTTCTAGTAGAAGCCAGCATGGTAGTGCACATAACAAAAGTGCCTGCTTGTTTGTTAATGAAATTTCAGCGTTATTAAGTTTAATGGTTTGATAATAATGCGTTTCGTTTAGTTGCTTTGTAAAGTTGAAAACAACTTCAGCAGGATTTTTTATAATTTCTACTGCTTGGTCGGGAATAGGGTTGGTTCGTTTTCCTTTACAGAATAATGGAATACTGGATGCAATTATTAACGCAATACATTTTGAAATACTTTTTTCAACATAAGGTCTAACAAACCTTTTAAAATGGTCTTCGGATAATTGAGCATAAAAGTCAGCAATTTTTTTCTTTTCTTTTGAAAATTTCTTCACGATTGCATCATCACTGTATTCATCTATAAATTTTAGCGAATCAAATTCGGCATCAGATAAAGAAATTGGGTAATCATTAATAGTATTATGATTGACAGGTCTAAAGTTATAAGTGAATTGTTCATTAGCTGTAAGTTCCACAATAAAAGCCTTGATAATAACTCCCAAATGCTCATTTTCTTCAATGGCAAAAACAAGTTGTTGTTTGGCTTTTACTTTATTGTCTAACATTGTTTTTCATATTTAAAATGAACATATAAAGTAACAACTTATTTTCAATTTTTTAAAAGCTGATTACCAATGCTACATTGGAGACATTTAAAACTATTGCAATAATTTTTCTTTAATTCAATTAATGCCTGCGTTTGAGCAGCGTTGTTTACTTCAATACCAGTTTCTATCCATTTTTTTATAATGGTATTTTGCTCTGGTCTTGTGTTTTCCATAAAAACAATTGCTTTTTCTTTATAAATTTCTTCATTTTTCAGTATTCCATATACAAAAAGAAATGGAACTATCGTATTGATTAGAATTAGTGATTTCGCAGTTTCTCCAAACACTTTTTCTTTATTAATAGTCGATTTATCGAAAGTATAATGGTTTTTCCAATATTCAGAACAATTGAATTCAAAATGATTAAAAATGGCTTCAGTCGTAGTGCTTTCAATTATTTTGGATAGCAAACCAGTTGATTTATGAATCAATTCTGCAAATTGCGCAATACGAATAGTTGGAAAATTGGAAGGTCGCAATCGTAAAAACTTCCAAAGACTATTGTCAATAGGAGTGAGGGAGTATTTTTTTTTTAGGAAATTGTATTCTTTTTTTAAAGTGTTAGGGTATTCATCAACGAAAGTTTTATTTAAAAAGCCCGCTTGTCCAAATAATAGTGCTTCTATTTGAAATAAATCGTGTCTATGCTTTGCTAAAATTAACAAAGGCAATGATTTTGCGAGCATTTCAAATGGGACTGCATTCACATCAAATCCAAAATTTCGAGCTAATTGATAATAGAATGCTTCTTCAATATTGTTTTGATTAATATTTAGTGTTTGAATAATTTGATTCGCTTTTCTTTCGGCTCTTTCAGCAAATAATCGTGAAAGCCAGGTATTGATAATAAATTTATCAGCTTGTTTAAACAAATTCAAGCAAGGTATCCATAGTTTATTGCTTAGGAAGCTCAAATATTTCTTATAGATGTCTTCATCATAAAGCCCATTAATGACTAAGGTTGGTATTTGTTCACCATTGTTCCTATATATAGGTTTATCGTTGTTATATACTACGTGTAATATAACATTATCATAAGCTTTGTCGAGCTGATGATTATGAAGTAACCAATCTGATGCATTTATATGTATTTCAACATTTCCTGCCCATTTTGTATCTCCAATATTGATAAGTGCATTGTAGAAATCTGGACCAGCATCTGTATTTCTTTCGCCAGTTTTAGAAATACTTATTTTAAAGCCCTCTGTTGAAAGTAGATTTTTGACATTAAATCGCTTAAACTGCCATATATAATGTAAGAAATCCTCAGTCATAACTCATTGTCTTTTTAGTATGAATGTATTTAATCAGCAGTTATGTTTTTAATAGCTCCAGTATTGGGATAAAATTCAACTTTATATTTCTTTGCTGGTAAATTGGTGAGTATTCCAAATTGGGCAATCAATAAATTAACATCTGCATAGTTTTGTTCGTTTTGACTAATTGTTACCTTAGAATATTGTGGAATGCGGTAATAAATTCCATGTGAACTTGACAATTTTTCTTTATTAGCAAAATAATAAGAGAGTTTTTCTATTTCAAAATTTCTAAATATATTTATTAAAAAGGTATCTCCAGCAATTTTTTCATTAAAAATATCTATAATACCTTTTTTTTCAGAGAATTTGAATAAAGGACTAGAAATTTCATTTTCGTCGGGTATATAAGTATAGCTATATTTAAGGTTATGCGTAACAGTCAATCCTGCAAATAAGGTGAGGTATTCATTTTCCATTTTGTCAAGTTGGGTATTCATATACTCAATGCTCTCTTTAGTGTAATTAACTTCGTTGTAGCCATTTAATAAATGATATTTTGCTTCTTTGAGCTGCATCAGGAAATCTGCCGCATCTTTCGATTTTTGCTCCATTGATTTCTCCACCATTGTTTTCTTTAATATTTTTTTCTCAATAGTAATGGTGTCTAGATTAACTTTTTCAATAATAGTATCTATCTTTTCATACAGATTATTTTCAGCCGAAAGCTTAGCAAATAATTCTATTTGCTGATTGCTACCTTCATCTTTTACAAGAGAAGAAGTATTTGTAATGCTACTGTTGTTTTGTTCGTTAATACTATTGATTAAACCTGCTTCATTAAATTCCAAATAATTAATAATATTGCGAAATTTCCCTTTAGTTTTAATAAAATAGTATTGATTTGGGTCAGGTTCAACATAGGAGCTAATAGTTATTTCGCTAATGTCGTAAGATGTTGAATTTTGTGTTATCACATTCGTTAATCCTAAATATTTTGAAGCATAAGAGGCATAAGGTCCTTTGATTTTATCTGTTTTTTTTACAGATACGTTGACAATTAAAACTGTTTGTGGCAATGCGTAATAATTCCCTTGTGTTTTTTCAGGAATCCTATCTTTATCAATGTGAAAAACGCGAATGCTCGAACATCTTATTAATAATAAAGAAATAAAAAATATACTAATAATTATAATTTTACTTTTCAAGTGTTTATTTTTTTTAATTTTTACATTGAAGGAAACTTGCAATATCCAATAAATATTTATTTTGTATAATATACTTTGTTTATGGGCATTTTATAATTTTTTTGCTTATTTTATATATTATATTCGTACGGATATTTAAGGTGTTTTGTTTCATCTTAGAAATTTTATAACTATATGCTGCGGTCATTGTTATAATTTAAATCAACTTGGGTTTAGGAAATGATTAATACTAATCAAACATTAATCAGTAACATTTGTTAAGGTATATTATATTGATCAACGAGATGATTATAAATCGCATTTGTTTAATAATAAGCAAGCATACAAATTTTAATATATCTACTCCAAAAGCAAAAGTTATAAAAACTAATGCGTAAAAATACTTACGTATATTATTATTAAAAACAGGTAT
>MNXO01000022.1:0-9372 GCA_001872995.1 Bacteroidetes bacterium CG2_30_32_10
ATGATTTAAACGCTTACTCGGTATAATGCCGATGCTGTTCATTATATTCTCAAAAACGAAGTGCATTGAAAATATATCAATGAACGCAAATCGGTATTACACCACAGGAGCTGCTTCTTCGGGAGCTCCTCCTTTTTTGCCACCACCAAAATCATATATTTCACGGGCATTAAAATAGGTACTATAAAAATTAGAATGACTCTTTTTAAACTTTAGCACCAATTTGTCTATACGATTTTTCAGCAATTCGCTGTTTTTGCTCAGCAATTCGGCTACTTCTTCGGTAGCTGTTTGGGTTTCTTCCTTACTAAATCCTTTTTTGCCAACAATTTCGGCAAACTCTTTTATTTTTAGTTCCAAACTTTTGAGCAATGCCGTGTCGGTGCCATAGTCGCCAAGTTGGCTAACAACATCAGTGGCTTCTTTGAGTATAATAGTAGCCCTGCTTTTAACCACTGCATCGCGGGCATATATGAGTTCTGTATAGGAGAAATCAACTTTTTTTCCCAGCACATCATTGTTGTTTTCGTGTGCGAAGGCAGCCACACTTCCTGCTACTTCTAAAGCAGATTCTGCCATTTCTTTTTTCACATTGTCTCTTTTTTCGGTATAACCAGTGGTTGGTGTTTTTTGTTTTACACGTACCTCCATTATTTTAGCGTTGTTTGCCTTCAATTCTACAATAGCTTTTGCTAATGCAGGCAAAGTATTGCATACTGTTTCATTTTCGTTGCATACCTCTTCTGCATTTAGTTGCATGCTGTGCTGGTTTTCTTGTTTTTTGTTCATGTTTTCATTTTTTTAGTTTATTATTACTTGAATTGCTTTTCTTTTGATATGTTTTGTATATAAGTTGACTTCTATTGTAAGTTTCTCTCCTTGTAGAAGAAGTAAATAGACTTACAGGTCGGACAATCCGACTTAAATTGAAAGTTAGTTGACTTAAATTGAAAGTTGATTGACTTGAATTGCTCGTCATTCGATTTGAATTGCTCGCCACTTGACTTGAATTGTTCTCCACTTGACTTAAATTGATTTCCAATCGATTTATATTGCCCTCCACTTGAGTTGAATTGCTCGCCACTTGACTTAAATTGATTTCCAATCGATTTATATTGCTCGCCACTTGATTTGGATTGCCCTCCACTTGACTTAAATACAATATTTGCTGATTTTTCTTTGCCGAAAACAGTGTAGTAGCAATAGAAGAAGGCTTTGTGTGGGTTGTTTGCAAGAATATTAAGCGATAACTCTCTCTCTCTCTCTCTCTCTCTACGAGGGTAGTCGTTACAGAGGGATATTCTGTAATAAGGTAAATTGTTAATATATAAATTGCATACTTTCATTGATTGAAAGCTAATTAAAAAGCAAATATATAAATTTATTTAATAAACAAGAGAAAATAAAAATAATTTCAAATAATATTTATTTCTACCAATTAGCTTTCAATTTCTATAAATATTTAGTTGTTTTTAGCAAAAAATCTTTTTTTTAATTAACCATATTTCAATTGTTACTCAATAGTTTTATTAAATGGCACTTTATCCATTAATTGATTAATCAATGTTTATTAAACTAAAATAATGGAATTACTCCTCTAATTCAACTTTAGCTTTAAATACAAAAATTCATATTGTATAAGATTAGTTAATTTTATAAAGCTATAAATTCTCATTATTTTGCAAAATTTAATAATTTTTTAAATAGAGGTGATTATGGTGGCGTTCAAAAAAGATACTTTTTGCCTATCATAAATTAGCAAATAATCTATTCTCTTTGTATATGAATGCTTCATTTCCTCAGATTGAAAATAAGCAATCTTTATTTGTCACGTAAAAGCGAAATGATTATTCCTTTTCTATAAGCATCAGTTTATGCTGCCTTTTTGGATGTGTATTTCTTTTATTAAGCAGATATGATATATTATTAATATCCCAATCAATGGAGTTTTCCTCATTACGAAAGACATTAAGTTCAAATAATATTCCTGTTTGGCATAATTTCGTAAACATTTCTGTTGTAAAGTTGCCAAGTGAATACAAAACAAGTGCCTTTCGGGGCTTATTGCTTTCATCTTTTAATTTTATAGGCAGATAATTATCTTTAAAACTTATATCATTCTTAAACTTCAACTCATATCCATTTAAAAAATAAACTTCAAATGGTTGTATTATGTGCGGATGATGTCCCAAGATTATATCTGCACCACTTTCTACAATTTCTCTTGCAATTATTATTTGCTGAGGGTCAGGGTATGTCTCATATTCAGCTCCCCAGTGGATTGAAATTATTTTAAAATCAACCCCTTCACTTTTCATTTCTTTTAACACATTTTTAATCTCCGTTAAATCTGCTTGTTCTTTGCCAAAGGGAGCTATTCCTTTAATTACATTTAGTTTGTAATTGCTTTTATCTAATTTTTTAGCATTATTAACCCCCCAGCAAGCCGCATAAAAGCCAAATTTAATACCATTTTCAGTAAAAGTAACATAAGACTTATCATTTACATTCTTAGATATTCCTGAGTATAAAATATTTTGTTTGTTTAAATAGTCAATGGTAGCTGCAATTCCATCATCACCTGCATCAAACACATGATTGTTGGCAAGCGATAATGCTTTAAATAACGAAGATTTAGCAAGATTAGAAAAAGAACTAAGTAGCGCAGTATCGGAATTATAGTTGAAATAATCAGGGAAAAAAGATTTTACTTTTTTGTTTTTATCAATGGGAGTCTCCAAATTGCCAAACCAAAAGTCAGCTTTTCGCATTTGTTCAGGCACTTTGGTGTCAAGAAAAGAGCTCCAATTGTTGCGTATCCACATTAAATCGCCCACCAAACCAATTTTCACAGAAATATCGGTTGTTTTTGAAACCTTATGTTTTATAACCCAATCAAAAATAAGACTTTGATTCTCAAAATATTTCATTTCAGCAGAATTTGTAAAATCCTTCTTGTTTTTATACTTGCGTAAATACTTAATTGAATGAAGAATTATTTGTGTAGCATTACTACCTTCTGCTCTATAAAAGGTGTATCGAGGCGATTTATCGTCATTTACATAAGAATAAGGGAAAACACAAGAATCTTTTGGCAAAGAAGTATTTATAACCACTTGGTTATTTCCATCCTTACACCATCCCAATAGGATAAATAATAATAAAAGAATTGTTTTCTTCACAAAAAAATGAAATGTTATTTTTTACCAAATATAAATAACATTTTTGCAATATTATACCAAATCTTTTTTCTAAAAGATACAATCGAATTAGAAAAAATAGATTGATAAATGCCGATTTGCTTTGTGTTTATTTTTAAAAAAAAATATTACAGAAAGCTAAACTGTATTACAATGTAGCCATTAAATTTTCAAATACTCTAAGTACTTTAGGCACTCCAAATTTTAGGCACTTTTTTGTTTATTAGGCACTTTTTTTATAAATCGTCTTTACGTTTACGTTTACGTTCGTTTTCATCTAAAATTATTTTACGTAAACGAATAGATTTGGGGGTTACTTCAATGTATTCATCTTCTCTAATATATTCCATTGCCTCTTCAAGAGAGAATTTGATGGCAGGCGTGATGTTTGTTTTCTCATCAGTACCAGAAGCACGCATATTGGTAAGTTTTTTAGTCTTGGTTACGTTAATAACTAAGTCAGCCATACGAATGTGTTCACCAATCACTTGCCCTGCATATATTTTGTCGAAAGTTTCAACAAAGAATTTACCTCTATCTTGCAATTTATTGATAGAATAGGCGATTGCAGTACCAGTTTCCATAGCAATTAAGGCTCCGTTGGTGCGGCTTTGCATATCCCCTTTCCAAGGTTCATACGCTTTAAAACGATGAGCAATAATAGCTTCTCCTTCTGTTGCGGTGAGAATTGGGTTCGTCAATCCTATTAATCCTCTGGCAGGAATGCTAAATTCTAAGACAATTCTGTCGTGTCGGGTTTCAATATTAAGAATATCGCCTTTTCTTCTGCTAACAATTTCGATTACTTTTCCAGAAAATGCTTCCAGAACGTGAATAGTGAGTATTTCTACAGGTTCATATTTTTGTCCATCAATTTCTTTGACAATAACTTGAGGTTGTCCCAATTGAAATTCGTAACCTTCGCGACGCATAGTTTCTACTAGTATGGAAAGGTGCAATATTCCTCTTCCAAACACAAGTAACTTGTCAGGAGAATCCGTTTCTTCAACTCTTAAAGCAAGGTTTTTTTCAATTTCTTTATATAATCGTTCGCGAATATGCCTTGAAGTTACATAAATACCTTCTGTTCCATAAAATGGAGAATTATTAATAGTAAACACCATGCTCATTGTTGGTTCATCAACACTAATTGGCGTCATCCCTTCTGGATTTTCAATATCGGCAATAGTATCTCCAATATCAAAATTTTCAGGACCCAACACTGCACATATTTCTCCTGATTCTATTTCTGTTTTTATTTTTTCTTTTCCTAATCCTTCAAATAAGAATAATTCTTTAATCACTGATTTTGTAACACTACCATCAGCTTTAACAACAGCTATTTGCATTCCAGCTTTTATTTTACCACGCGATATTCTGCCAACAGCTATTCTACCAACATAAGAAGAATAATCTAAGGAACTAATCTGCATTTGTAGGTTTCCTTGTTTTTTAATAGGAGGTTTTACATAATCAATAATGGTATCGAGCAAATAGGTAATGTCAGTTGTTTCTTTTCTCCAATCCTCCGACATCCATCCAAGTTTAGACGAACCATATACAGTAGGAAAACTTAATTGTTCTTCGGTTGCATCCAAACTATGCATAAGGTTAAATACTTCCTCTTGAACCACATCTGGCGAACAGTTTGGCTTATCTACTTTATTAATTACAACAATTGGTTTCAATCCCATTTGAAGCGCCTTTTGCAAAACGAATCTTGTTTGTGGCATTGGTCCTTCAAAAGCATCTACAAGCAACAATACTCCATCTGCCATATTTAAAACTCTTTCCACTTCACCACCAAAATCAGCATGACCAGGAGTGTCTATGATATTAATTTTAGTTCCTTTATATCTAACAGATACATTTTTAGCTAAAATGGTTATTCCTCTTTCTCTTTCCAAATCGTTTGAATCAAGTATCAGCTCTCTAACTTCCTGATTATCTCTAAACAATTTTACCTGATACAAAATACGGTCAACTAAGGTTGTTTTTCCGTGATCTACGTGAGCTATGATGGCAATGTTTCTAATATCGAGCATTCTAATAAGTTTAATCTATTACTTTTTTAATAATTTGCAAAGGTAGTCTTTTATTTTGATGAAAATATTATTTAAAATAGCTAAGTTCAAATATTAACTATATTCAAATACTTGCGAAGAGACTCACCTTCTTATCCCTTAATTTATTAACCACATGGACGCATCGCATAATATATCATCAAAATTAAGACAATTTGACCTTCTAATCCGTCAATATGTCATTTTTTTATTTCTATTTAAAAAATATATGCAATAAAACTCCGATATTGCCCTTTGGTTTATACTTTGATAAAACCTTTTTTAAAATAACAAACCATGAATTTCACAAATTATACCATCAAAGCGCAGGAGGCTATTTATAAAGCACAAGATATTGCAACTGCACTCCAACATCAGGCAATTGAGCCGGCTCATATTCTAAAAGGGATGCTTACCGTTGATGATAATGTTACTCCATTTTTACTTAAGAAGCTAAACATTAAAATACTAATAGTGAGTCAGGCTCTTGATAAAATTATCGATTCTTTCCCCAAAATAGTGGGCGGGAAAATCTATTTATCAAACAATTCTACTTATGTTTTGCAAAGAGCAGAGTCGTTTATGAAGGAATTTAAGGATGATTACATCTCAATTGAACATATTTTATTGGGACTTATATCAACCAACGACGTGGTAGCTCAATTATTAAAAGACGCAGGAGCCAATGAAAAAGATTTACGTTTGGCAATTAAAGATATTAGAAAAGGAGCTTCAGTTAAAGCACAAACTGCAGAAGATACTTATAATGCATTGAATAAGTATGCACGAAATTTAAATGAATTTGCTCAGTCAGGCAAGTTAGACCCTTTGATTGGTAGAGATGATGAAATACGTCGTATATTGCAAATACTTTCTCGCCGAACCAAGAACAATCCTATTATTGTTGGAGAATCAGGTGTGGGGAAAACTGCTATTGCAGAAGGTATTGCACAACGTATTATTAATGGAGATGTTCCAGAGGATTTAAAAACAAAACAAATCTTTTCTTTGGATATGGGTGCTTTAATTGCTGGTGCTAAATACAAAGGTGAGTTTGAAGAACGATTGAAGAGTGTGATCAAAGAAGTAGTCGGTTCGGAAGGAGAAATCATATTATTTATTGATGAAATACATACCTTAATTGGTGCTGGTTCTGGAGAAGGAGCAATGGATGCTGCTAATATTCTAAAACCTGCATTGGCTCGTGGTGAACTTCGGGCAATTGGAGCAACTACCCTTAAAGAATATCAAAAGTATTTTGAAAAAGACAAAGCGCTGGAACGTCGTTTTCAGATGGTTTTAATTGATGAACCAAGCCAAGCGGAAGCAGTTTCAATTCTAAGAGGATTGAAAGAAAAATACGAAACTTATCACAAAGTGCGTATCAAAGATGATGCTATTATTGCTGCCGTAAACCTTTCTTATCGCTATATTTCCGACCGTTTTCTTCCCGACAAGGCTATCGACCTTATTGATGAAGCAGCAGCAAAGCTCAGACTCGAAATTAATTCGGTGCCCGAAGAACTCGATGAAATTGAACGCCGCATTAGACAACTCGAAATTGAACGCGAAGCCATCAAACGCGAAAACGATAAAGCAAAGCTAAAAGAATTAGGCGAAACCATTGCCAACCTTTCGGAAGAAAGAAATACGATGAAAGCTAAATGGCAACACGAAAAGGATATTGTTGAAAACATTCAAAAGGAAAAGAAAAATATTGAAGAATATAAATTAGAAGCAGAGCAAGCAGAACGCGCTGGTGATTATGGCAGAGTTGCAGAATTGCGGTACGGGAAAACCAAAGAAGCGGAAAACAATCTGGTAGTATTAAAAGAGAAGCTGAATGAATCGCAGAAAGATTCTGCGATGATAAAAGAAGAGGTTTCGGCTGAAGATATTGCTGAAATTGTTTCGCGTTGGACGGGTATTCCTGTGAGCAGGATGCTTCAAAGCGAAAAAGAGAAACTACTTCATCTGGAAGAGGAATTACATAAACGCGTGATAGGGCAAGATGATGCCATTGAAGCAATAGCTGATGCAATTCGCAGAAGCAGGGTTGGGTTACAAGATTCTAAAAGACCCATCGGTTCATTTATCTTTTTGGGAACTACTGGTGTTGGAAAAACAGAACTCGCCAAAGCCTTGGCTGACTTTTTATTTAATAATGAAAATGCTTTGGTACGTATCGATATGTCGGAGTATCAAGAACGTCATACGGTTTCACGACTTATTGGAGCTCCTCCAGGATACGTTGGTTATGATGAAAGTGGACAATTGACGGAGTTGGTTAGACGTAAACCTTATTCTGTGGTGCTACTGGATGAAATTGAAAAAGCTCATCCCGATGTGTTTAATATTTTATTGCAAGTGCTGGATGATGGTAGGCTTACCGATAACAAAGGACGTATTGCTGATTTTAAAAACACCATCGTCATTATGACTTCCAACATAGGTTCTACGCTTATTCAAGAAAGACTTGAAAAATTGAATGATAAAAACCGCGAAGAACTGCTACTTAAAACACGCATGGATGTGTATGATGAGCTAAAGCAAAACATTAGTCCTGAATTTTTGAATAGAATTGATGAAATCATCGTATTTAATCCACTTACAAGAGACGAAATAAAGCAAATTGCGGAATTACAATTTAAAAATGTACAAAAAATGTTGGCTGTTAATAATATTCAGATAAGCATAACTGCCGATGCCATTGATTGGCTCGCCGAATTGGGATACGACCCTCAACTTGGTGCTCGTCCACTGAAGCGAGTTATTCAACGTAAAATATTGAACGAACTTTCTAAACTTATTTTACAAGGAACTATTGCAAAAGATTCGGAAATAGTAGTAGAATTGAAAGGTTCGGAATTTGTTTTTACCAATAAAACTACTTAAAGTGCCTAAAGTGAGCTAAAGTGCCTAAAGTACTTAGAGTACTTTAAGTTGAATTTAAAAAGTGTATATTTGTTTAAATAATAGGTTTGTTACATTTTAAAAACTTGCTATATGAAAAAGCTATTTATTTTATGCATTGCATTGTTAGGGATACTTATCCAAGCACGTTCTCAAAAAATATATTCTACAGATGCCGATTACAAAGCAGATATTAAAGTTTATGTAGTGGATGCGGATTATAAAGCAGACTTGCTTGTTTACAAAGTAGATGCCGACTACCAAGCCAATGGTAATGAAGGGAAATGGTATTTTACGGATGCTGACTATAAGGCAGATAAGAAAATTTATTTTGTTGATGCCGATTATAAAGCAGATTTGCTTATTTATTTTGTAGATTCCGATTATAAAGCAAAGTGGAATAAGGCTTCGAAGAAACAACTTTTATATTAAACCCAAATTACTCAATAGAAGGCTCTCAAGAGCCGAACTATTTGAGTTTTTGGGGTTAATCCCGATTTAGAATTTGTTTCAATGATTGAAAATGATTGAATTACAAATTCTTAATCGTTTCAGCATTTCTAATGCTGAATATGGGTTAAAATGAGTGCCTAAAGTGAGCTAAAGTACTTAAAGTGCCTAAAGTTATATAAAACAATAAACCAATGAGTGGATTTAAAGACAACATACAAAAAGGAAAAATTGAATTAATTGTTGGAGCAATTCTCTTGTTAACAGGAATTGCCATTACTTGTTTGATGTTTGATAGCAATATCAAGCAAAGTAACGGTTTATATACCTTGATGTTTGCCCCTATTATTGCAGGAGCGTTCATTATAATCATGGGGTTGTTCAAGAAATAATAACGATTATCGAAAGTATGAGAGTCGCTCCCTGTCCGTCAAGCTGGTGGTGCGGGCTACTCGATAAATAATAGGTGTGATTTATCATCTCAAATAATAATAACAAGATTTTATTTCCCAGTTATGTGTTGTATTAAATTTTTTATAAACACCTGAAAACACTATTCCACAAACAAAAACACCGGCTGTAGGTATCATAAAGATAGGATTCATCACAGAAAGTCCAGAACCTATAAACTCGACAGCTAAGGTGGGACCACCAATAAATACGGACGGTAATGAGATTAAATTCCGAAAAATATATCCTTCTGTAGTGCCATCAACTAGTTTTATATCTTTAAAAAGAATAGTATC
>MNXO01000022.1:9470-11649 GCA_001872995.1 Bacteroidetes bacterium CG2_30_32_10
GTAAATTTTTAGTAATAACGATAAAATCTTTATTTGGAACAAGTTTTTTTTCACGAGTATTACCATTTTTTAAAATTTTAACAAATTTCATTGTTTTAACACTATCTTTTTGGGCAAATAAAAAAGAAGTAAAAAACATTATAAATCCCACTACTAATAAACTTTTTTTCATATTAATGCGAGTTGTTTAATGATTATTGCCAACACCAATTTACTTAAAATCCAAAACTATAAAATCTAACAGATATTTACAAATTTTCTAAACTTATGAACAATAGAGAGTTTTATGAATATTTTGTTTGGTTTTATCAACATAAACAGCTATATTAGCCACATAAAATTTATACAACATCAAGACCGAAAACAAACATCCATTTTCTCTATTTCTATTGATGCAGCTATTGCTCATGATAATGAAGTGAGAGTAATAGATATTTTCGTTGAAAGCTTGTCATTAAAAGATTTTGAATTTGACTTAGACTTTATCGAAAATGATCGCCCTGCTTATCATCCAGCCGACTTGCTTAAACTGTTTATCTATGGCTATTTAAACAAAATTCGCTCTTCAAGAGACTTAGAAAAAGAATGTTTGCGCAACATCGAAGTAATGTGGTTACTTCATTTGTTGCAACCCGACCACAACACCATCTCTAACTTTAGAATGGTAAACGAAAAAGCAATTAAAAAAGTTTTTAGAGCCACCGTGCAAATTGCCAAACGTTTGAGGCTAAAAGCTGGCGGGCATTTTGGAGCACTTCACTGTCAACTTGCGATAAATTTTATTAGATGCAATACCCTTCAAATTAGCACTTTACGCCCGCTTGATTTTAGCCTTTGTTAGCATTTCGGTGGTTATTGTCATCTCATTTTTGTTTTCATTTCAACTTTATCTTTTGCTTTATTAGCTCTGTAAATACTTCTCACAAGCTGTATGGCATCTCGTTTCATGTCTTGTCCCAAAGTATATTTGTACTCACGAGGAAACTCCTGTGTATATAAAAACACTTTTTGCACAAGCGTGTAAACATCCTTAAAAACTTGCAATTCGTAATATAAAGCCATAAATGTAATTCTCAAAAAAAAATACTTTCTGTGATTTTTGCTCGGCTTGGCAATGCTCAAACAAGATTGGCATTGCTCTCGCCTTTCGCAAAAATTCGACCGCTTCGCGGTTAAATAGATAAATAGTTAAAAAGCCCGAACAGCACGCACCATATTCGTAATGCTCTTACTGCTGACGTTTTGGATATCTCCGCTGAAGAGATGATCCCAAGCATTGAGGTTATTTCTCTCGGTAGAACTCCAATACCAGGCAAGAGCAAAACCGCCAACCACAGTTTTTTGTTGGTATAATAAAATAAGCTCGTATTTTGAAGGTAGATACCAGTCGCCATATTCCCCACCTTTGTAGTTGGCACATAGTTGGGCTGCATAACTTCCGGTACTTTGATTTGCTATTATACGCTCTGTATTATACATTCCTGCTCCAATACCATCTCTAACTGCATTTGTTGTTGTGTAACTTCCATTGTACCATTGTATCCCTGTGCTTTGGTCAACTGTAGCTGCTATTAAGCCATGCTGTCCTGAGGCATCTAACCAAAATATAATACCTCCTTGGTAGCTATCGCCAATTGCAAGGGTATCTGTAGTGCTTACCACATAAGGGCTTGCCGTTGTTCCTGCTCCTGTTACGGTTACATTGGTGCCTGCTGTTACTTTGGTTTCGGAGCCATCGGCTGGTGCTGGAATTTCACTGCGTACTTGTGCTGTTGAATCGCCCAAAGCGGTTTTGGTTGCCAAGCTGCTTAAATCTTGGTCGCCTGTATTAGTGCCTGAAAGATTACTCAAATTAGTAATGTCGGTTGCCGTAATGTTGGCTGCCTGACTGCCGGTAAATATTGGGTCGGTTTCGGTAATTCCTCCGCTAATACTTTCTGCTGTTTTTGCATGCAAAGCATAGGGTACACTTAATAACTGGCTTGTACCTGTTATGGTGTAGGTAGTCAATGGAGGAACTACTGCTGTTTTTGTTTCAATAAAATATGGTCCTGCCGACCAATCAATTGCGTTAAAACCTGTTCCACCACCTATTTCAATACTTACCAAACCATTAGCATTAGTGGTTGGAGTTTGAGTTTCAGTGTAAACTACTGTTCCTGAAACAGAACCTTGACGG